>JAUIJO010000029.1 GCA_030431185.1 Gammaproteobacteria bacterium
ACTGCATGCATCCCCGGTCCATTCTTACGCCTGAATCAAGACCCACGCAACACGCAACGTGGAGGCGCTCTGGATGCCCGGACCTCACAGATTCGATGCCGGTCCGTTGGCGCCCGCGTAGCCGTTGGCGCAGCCGGTGGAACAGGTGGTGGTGAGCATGTTGCGCAGGATCACGCCGGTATTGGCCAGGGAGCGGAAATGGCCGACGCCGTTGCTGTTGTCGCCGCCGCCGACGTTGTAGGGCATGCCATCGCTCCAGTCCCAGTCGAAGCTGTAGGCGCTGCTGCCGAAGCCCACGTCGACCTGCGCGATCACGTTGCTGCGGGCGTTGAACAGGGCGCCGCTCCCACAGGTGCCGGCGAAGTTCGTCGTGAAGCAGTGGACCTGGTCGTACAGGCCGGCGGTGATGGTGTAGAAGCGGATCGCGGTCCAGCTGGCGGGCAGGGTGCGCATGGCGCCGCTGCCACTGCCGGTCCAGCGGTTGTAGCCGTAGTACGGCACGCCGCTGCTGGGGTACAGGCCGAAAGTGTAGTGGTTGTAGGGGTAGAGGTAGGCCTCGGCATTGCAGGTGGGCGCCAGGGCGTTCTGGTAGCCGGTGTAGAGGCAGGTCTGCAGGCCCCGGATGCCACCGCCGATGTTGACGAAGCGGCGCACGCTGCCCTGGTAGCCCTTGTACTTGATCATCGCCAGCGCCATCGAGCTGCCCAGCGAATGCGCGACGATGTCGACCTGGGACTTGCCCGTGTAGGCCTTGACCTTGTCGATGAAGGCCTTGAGCACGTTGTAGGTATAGGGCTCGTGGTAGTTGATCGCGGGGTAGTCGCGCTCGTCCCCGGACAGGTAGGTCACGCCGAAGAGTTCGCAGTCGTTGTAGCCGGCCGCCTTGAGTTCTTCGTAGGGCGAGCGGCTCGGTCGCGTGTGGCCGGACACGGCCCCGGGCGGCATGTCGAAGCTGAGGGCGCTGTCGCCATTACCATGGATGAACACCACCGGCGTCCGGGTGGCGGTGCAGTTGCCGCCGCCGAAGCCGCCATGGCCCACGCCAGGGTTGAAGCCGCCGGCATACTGGTCCTGCGTGCCCTGGCACATGTAGCCATTGTTGCCGCCGCACTCGAGCGCGACCGCGCTTCCGCTCCAGCACAGGCCAAGGACGAGCACGGCGGCGAATCGGCGGAGCACGCCACGTGCGTCGCGCGAGAAGACGAGGATCGGATCGCGGATCATGGTGAGCCCTCCCAGGCACCGTGGATACCGCCTTCGATCCTGGGCCTGTGCAGTGCAACAAAGCACTGTACGAAAGGACAAGAAGCGCCGCGACTCCCATGCCCCGGCAGTTTCGCTTGGCGGGCGGCACGGCTGCCCGGCCCCCATGCGAGCGGCGGAGGACCACGGATCCAACCTTCTGCGACGGCCGCGCATCTGTAAGGGGACCGCCGTGAAACGCGGATGCTTCACCGGCGCGACGTGGCCCCCGCTCGAGGGGTGGTGAGCGCCGCCTCGCGTCCATCCCGCCCCCTGTCGAGGAATCATCCGAATGAGAGCCTTCCTGTGCGTGAAACTGGCCGTGGCGTTTGCCTGGGGCCTGGCTGCCCTGCCATTGCCGTTGCCTGCCCAGACGGTCGAACGAGCGCCTGTCACCGTCGTGCGTGCCGCGCATCTGCTGGACGTGCGCGAGGGCCGGCACCTCGACGACGTGGCGGTCGTCATCGCGGGAGGCGAGGTCCAATCGATCGTGGTCGGCGGTCCCGTCCCGCGGGGCGATGAGCTCATCGACCTGGGCGACGCGACTTTGCTGCCGGGGCTGATCGACGTGCACACCCACCTGTTGCACGAATACGACCGCGCGCGTGGCGACGACCTCGACAACAGCATCCGCGAGATCGTCGGGATGCGGGGGGCGGATCGTGCCTTGCTCGGAGCGCGGAATGCCCGGGACATGCTCGAGGCGGGCTTCACCACCGTCCGCGACCTCGGCAACGCGGGCGTCAACAACGACGTCGCGCTGCGCGATGCCATTGCCGAAGGATGGGTGGCCGGGCCGCGCATGTTCGTGTCGACCCGTGCCCTGTCGCCGATCGGCGGCCAGTTCCAGGGGCTTGCCGAAGTCGCTCGGCCGCTGGTGGAGCGCGAGTACGCCCAGATCGATGGGCCGGAGCAGGGCCGACGGGCCGTGCGGCAGGCGATCCACGACGGCGCCGACTGGATCAAGGTCATCGTCAACTCGGGGCGGCAGATGCTGTCGCCCACCGAGATGGAGGCGATCGTGGATGAAGCGCATCGAGCGGGTGTGCGGGTGGCCGCGCACGCGACCAAGGGCGATCGCGCCGCGATGATCGCGGCCCGGGCCGGCGTGGACTCGATCGAACACGGCTATACGATCTCCGACGAAGTGCTGGCCGTCATGCTGCGTAAGGGCATCACCCTGGTGCCGACCGACAGCGGGACGGCCGAACATCACAAGGCCCGCATCCGCCGCGCCGTGGCCGCGGGCGTCCGCATCGCCATTGGATCGGATGCGTACCACAAGGTGGACGGACTCACCCGGGGCGGCGTGGCGGCGCGGATCTACCCGCGCTATGTCGCGGCGGGGATGTCCAACCTCGACGTGTTGCGTTCCGCCACGCTGGTGCCGGGCGAACTGCTCGTGCCGGATCACCCGCTGGGGACGATCGCGCCCGGTGCGCGGGCCGATCTCATCGCCGTGCGGGGCAACCCCCTGGACGATATCGGCGTCCTGGAACGGGTGGACTTCGTCATGAAGGACGGAAGCACGGTGCTGAACCGCCTGGCAGGTGGGCCCGGTTCCGCAAGCCCGTAGCACGGGATGCACGGGCCAGGGAGTAGTCTCGCCTGACCCGATCGCAACGAGGACGCCCGATGACACGTATCGCCCGCTTCATTCCCGCCAGCCTGGCGCTCGCCGTGGCCGTCGCCGCCGCGTCCTGTGCCTCCGTCCCGGACGCTCCGGACGACCCGATACCGGCGGACAGTCCGACGCGGATCGAAGGCACCGTCGCGTCCATCGACACGCAGCCCTGGGCCTACGACGGCAACGCCGTCGTCCAGGTGGACGTGGCGGGACGTGGTCCGGTGCGGGTGGAGCTGCCGGCGCGCTGGAACCTGTGCAAGGCCGAACCGGTGGACGTGCAGGCGTTGACGGTCGGCATGCGCGTGCAGGCAGTGGGCGAGGCGACGGGCGAGGGCGGGCTGGTGGTGTGCGGTGACGCCTCCCATCGGCTGGCACCGATGCAGTAACGCCATCCGAAAGCGCATGGTCTTCACGGTCGGGCCCTAAGCTGTGGGCATGGAACGATTGGCCGAAGACTTCTGGAACATCCGCGGCGTGCACCGGATCGGCGGCGTGCTCGATATCGGCACGCAGATGTCGCTGGTGCGGCGGGCCGATGGCCGCTTCGTGGTGGTGGACGGCTGCGCGCTGGATGCCGCCCAGCGCGACGCGTTGCTCGCGCTGACCGGCAACGGCCGGGAGGTGGACGCGGTGGTCCACGTGCATCCTTTCCACACGCTGCACGTGGAGGCCACCCAGCGCATGTTTCCCGGCGCGGCCCTGCATGGCACCGCGCGCCACCGTCGACAGGCGCCGGGATTGCCGTGGTCGCGCACGCCGGTGGAGCAATGGGGCGACGAGCACCCCCTCAGCGACGTGTTCGACCTGTCCGTGCCCGACGGCCTGCAGTTCACCTGCCCCGACGAGCGCGTGCACACGGCCTCCGTGCTGCTGCGCCATCCTGCCAGCGGCGTGGTCCACGTGGACGACACCTTGAACGTGCTCGCCGCTCCGGGCTGGCTGGGGGCGCTACTGCCGCAGTCGTCGCTGCGCATGCATCCATTGCTGGCGCGTGCACTCGAACCGGTCGCGGGCGCGGCGGATGCCTATGCCGCCTGGACCCGCGCGCTCGCCGCGCGCTGGGCCGACACCCGCATCGTCTGCGCCGCGCACTCGGCGGTGCGCCACCTGCCCGAGGGCGGCTTCGCGCGTGAGGTGTTGGCGGCACTGGACAAGGTGTCCGACACCCTCGACAAGCACCGGGCCCGCTACGGTTGACCTTCCACCGCGTGGGCGCGCGACGCCGCTTGCCTACAGGCCCCGCAGGAATGCCAGCAACAGTCGGCTCACCTCGTCCGGGCGCTCGCGCTGGATCCAGTGGCCCGCGCCGGGCAGCAGGTGCAGGCCGCGCAGGCCGGGCAGGGTACGGTCGAACGCGGCCAGCTGGGCGCGGGCCGGCGGCGGACGCAGGACACCATCGCGTTCGCCCGCCACGAAGAGCGAGGGCATCCGGATCGGGCAGTCGCGCCAGGCACCCGTAAGTGCCCAGTTGCGCGTGATGTTGCGATACCAGTTGAGCCCGCCGCGGAAGCCGGTGCGCTCGAACTCGGCGGTGTAGTGGTCGAGGTCTTCTTCGCTCAGCCATGCGGGCAGGGTGGCGGGATCGGGCGCGCGGTGCAGCAGGCCGTGGCCCGGCGTCAACATGCTGAAGCCCACGCCCTCGGGGGCCTCGCCCGAGGCGCTGTGGTAGATGCGACGGAGCGAATCGCGCACGTCGTGTTCCAGTTCCGCTTCGGCCACGCCCGGCGCCTGGAAGTACTGGATGTAGAAGTCGCGGATGCCCGCCTTTTCCAGCGACGTGAACAGATCGACCGGCCCGGGCGGCGAATAGGGCACGCTCATGCCGACCACGGCGCGAAACAGGTCTGGCCGCATCAGCGCCGCGTGCCAGGCCACCGGCGCGCCCCAGTCGTGGCCGACGATCACCGCGTCCTGCTCGCCCAAGGCCGCGACCAGCGCGACCATGTCGCCGACGAGGTGCAGCAACGTGTACTGGTCGACGTCGTCGGGCGCATCGGTGCCCCCATAGCCCCGCATGTCCGGCGCCGCGGCGCGGAAGCCGGCCGCCGCGACCGCCGCCATCTGGTGGCGCCACGAGTACCAGGACTCGGGCCAGCCGTGGCAGAACAGCACCAGCGGACCGCGGCCCTGCGTGGCCACGCGCATGCGGATGCCGTTGACGTTGTAGTACGACAGCTCCGGGATCATGGCTCGACCTGTGCGGACAAATGGAAGCGATGGCGCAGTCGCGACGGAATGCGAACCGCCTGGCGCCTTCAAGTTGGGGCGAGGATAGCCGGTCGCCCCAGGCGTCAATGGAACAGGGCCCGTGTCGGGCGTCCAGATGCGCGCTTTGAGATCGGAAGCGTCTGCTGGACGCGCTGCCAGGCCATGCCCGGCGTGTGCGGCCGGTCGTCCCCACGGAGCGGACGAGCGAAGCGATCCGCGTTGCCGCGTCCCGCACCGACCGGAACCCGACCTTAGGAGAGGTCCAGACGGTCGGTGCGCGGGGACGCCGCCGCGGTCGGCTAAGATCGCGCCATGGCCAGACTCCTGCTCAACCTCCGCCACGTGCCCGACGACGAGGCCGACGACGTGCGCGCGATGCTCGACGAGGCACGCATCACCTTCCACGAGACCCCGCCGAGCATGTGGGGCATCTCCGCCGGCGGGATCCATGTCAGCGAGGACGCGGACTTCGCCCGGGCGCGGCGCTTGATGGACGACTACCAGGCGAAGCGCGCCGCACGCGTGCGCGCCGAACACGAGGCCGCCGTCCGCGACGGCACCGCGGGAACGTTCTGGACGGTGCTGCGCGACGAGCCCGTCCGTGTGCTGCTTACCGTGTTGGCGATCGTGTTCCTGCTCGGCCTGGTGGCATTGCCGGCGATCCTGCTGCGCGGGGGCTGAGGAGGCCTGGATCGCGGGGGAGCCCAAGCACGAGAGCGAGGGGATGTTCTTCCAGGATGCCATCCGGGTCCGGCGTCCACAGGGCTTGGGGGTGCAGCGCCTGGCCTCTCTGGCTGCAAACCGCTTCCGTGCCCCAGGCTCAACTCAGTAGCAAGGCCCCCGATGGTCGCCATGGCCCAGGTGGGCGCTGATGGCCTCGGGCGGCAGCTCCAGCGTCTTCTTGCCCTTGTGGCAGACCAGGTCCTTGCCGCCGGGACCGCCCACGTCGACCGGTACCCACAGACAGCCGGACAGGGGCAGGGCGAACAGCAGGGCGAGCAGGTACTTCATTCGGCGTATCTCGGGATGGGATGATGCGGCTCAGGTTACTGGCGAGGCCGCCCGCGGTGTCGTGATGCCTGGTCCAAAAGGGTGCATGGCCCCGCGGTGTGGGCAAGGCCCTCGCCGCGACGGCAGACGTTCTCCCCGGGGCATACTCGTGGGATAGGCGCGGGGCAAGGCAAGGGGGGCGATATGGCGAGGGGACTCAAGACGGTTCGCAATCGGCACGAAGATGCCCTGAGCCGGATTGGCTGGCAGGCGTTGGAGCGGCTGCTGGCCGAGCATTACCGCCAGGCGGGATTCGATGTCGAACACGTCGGGACCGGCGGCGCGGGTCGGCGTTTCGATGGCGGTATCGATCTCAAGCTTCGGCGCGACGATGCCTATGTGCTCGTCCAGGCCAAGCATTGGAACGCCTACCAGGTCACCCACAATGCGGTGCACGAATTGCTGGGGATCATGGTCAACGAAAGTGCGACCGGCGCGATCCTGGTGACCAGCGGCGAGTTCACCAAGGCCGCGCTGGATGCCGCGACGCGTCAGGGTCACGTGCAATTGATCGACGGGGCGGCGCTTCGGGAAATGCTTGGACCGATCGATCCCGGTCCCGAAATGACGGTGCCGAGGCTGTCCCCGCCTCGACACGATCGGGATCGGCACGCAGGGCGTGACAATCGCATCTGGCTGCTCGTAGCCGGTATCGGTGCGTTGGTTTTCATCCTCATCGCCCACGCCCTGCTCGAACGGACGGCGTGGACGGCAGGCCCGACACCGGCTCGGACACCGTTGCCCACGGTAGCGCCGGTCGCCTCACCCGTCCCGCAGCCGTCTGCTGTAACCGTGCAGGCGTCCGATTGCGAGCTGATCGACCACTTCAGCGGAACGGTCATGTGCGACGGCGTAGTCATGAGCCCGAATTCGCCGCCGCCGACAGCCGCCGAGATCCGGGAGTCCCAGCGCCGGGCGGACGAAGCGATGAAGGTCCTTGAGCCGACGACGCCGGAGATGTAGGGCCGCCACCGCCTCGCATGCGCCGACTCAGCCCTTCGACGTCCCGTCCCCGGCGGGGATCGTGTTCACCATCCACGGCACGCCGAACTTGTCGACCAGGGAGCCGAAGCCGGGCGACCAGAAGGTCTTGGCGAAGGGCATCACCTCCTTGCCGCCTTCGGACAGGGCCTTGAACCAGCGCTCGGCCTGGGCGACGTCGTCGGTATGCAAGGTGACGTCGAACCCGTTCTTCGGCTTGTCGATGTTGGGGCTCCACTCGACGTCCATGTCGGCGCCCATCAGGGACTGGTCGCCGACGTCGAGCCAGCAGTGCATCAGCCAGTCCTTGTACTTCTCGTCGGTGATCGGCATGTCGGGTGGGGCGTCGCTATAGGGGGACGCGGCCGTGATCTTGCCGTCCAGGACCTTGGCGTAGAACTCGAAGGCTTCCCGGCATTGTCCCTGGAAGCTGAGGCTGGTCACGATCTTCATGGTGTCTCCTTGGGTGGGGAACGGGTGGGGCTGGGGGATCCGCTGGGCTATTTCCCGGCAATCGCGACTTCGATGGCGGCGATGTCGATCTTCTTTCCTGGCCGTCGTTGCCGACGATCGCGTTCCAGTAGCGGTCGGTCTCCACCTGGTCGTCGGTCGCGATCTGGAACGAGAAGGCCTCGTCGTGCTTGAAGGCCGGCCCGCCGTTGAGGCCCAGGCAGGGGATGCCCATGACGGTGAACTCGACAGTGAGGACGTCGCCTTCCTGACCGTCGGGATAGTCGCCCGGCGCGCGGTGGATGGCGGTCACTTCGCTGTCGGGAAAGGTCTCGGCATAGAACGCGGCGGCGTCCTGTGCATTGCCGTCGTACCAGAGGCAGACGGTGTTCCTGGCGGGGGTGCTCGTCATGAAGGGGCTCCTGTCGGTGGGACGCGCGTGGCGTACTTGTATCCCCTCGACGATTGGCCGGGAGTGAAATCGACACCCGCCATGGCCCCGGTTTTCGATCGCCGGCGTTCCCGGCGAACCGGGACGCCGCCCCTTATCGAGCGGGGATCACGGAAGCGCGATCCCCGGATACCAGCCACTGGCCGCCAGGATGGCGGCGGGGTCCTCCATCCGCAGGATGTCGCGCAGCGCCTGGCGTTTGTCGCCGGCGTTGCGGTAGTACGACTTCACGATCCGGTAGCCGACCCAGTAGCCGAGGTCGCCGGGGTGCTCCACGCTGCTGTTGTCGAGCCAGTCGTCGAGATCGGTCTTGTCCATGTCGGCCTGGAACGCGGTTTCGATGTCCCGTTCGCGGCCCCGGGTCAGGCCCTCGAAATGCTGGTACGCGGTGCCGCCCGTGGTCAGTTCGGCGGCGAATTCGGCGGCGCCCTCCATCAGCGAACGCTCCAGCACGGTGGGGTGCTCGAGGTCCGAGGTGGCCGGGGCGAGTTGCACGTGCGCATACTCGTGCGCGATCACGTTGACGAAGCGGTCCTCGAGGTCCGGATTCATCCAGTCGACCGCGCACAGGGCTTCGAGGCCGATCTGCAGGCCGCTGTCGGGATAGCCGATGCCCACGGGCTTGCCATGGCCGACCACGATCGTCACCGGCGGCAGTTTGGCGTCGGGATACAGGGAAGCCAGCGTCTGCAGGCCCTGGCCCAGCCGTTGCTTGACCTGCGGCATCACCCGCAGGCAGCGGCGTGCCGCCTCGTACAACTCGGGCCGCTTGCCGAGCGTGGTGGCGATCGACTCACCACTGACGCGGCGCAGGCGGGCGAAGTGGTGCAGGCCATCGGAGCCGGGGTCAAGGTAGTCGTGTTGCAGCTGTGCGGCCGTGGGCCGGGCATCGGCCTCGTCGTACACGCGATAGAAGCGATCCACGTCTTCGATCACCACGGGCGGGGCCGGCGCCGCGGCGCTGGCCGCCATCGCCATGGGGGCGTGGAAATACAGTGCCGACAAGAGCAGGTTCAGTGCGAGTGTCCGGGTCATCGTGTCCTCCTGGAAGAATGGGCAGGCCGGAGCAGGGGCGGCAATGCGCAGGGTTTCCCCGAACGCGGATCGCTTTTCGCGCCGTGGCCGCGGTTGCTTCCCGCAACCAGCACGGCCGCGTCGGCCGATCTGCCGCGCGCTCCACGGCCCTGATTCTGACGCCGGGCGTAGTCGAGTGAGCCGCCCGAAAGTCACGCTGCGAGAATCGTCATTGGAGTAGGCGAAAAGCGCCTTCGTCGACTGCGTCGACATCCGCGTTCGGGCTCACCCTCAAGCGCCACGCAGGACATGGGGCGTTCGCGCCTCTGTAAGCTGGTGTCCCCGATACAAGGATGCTGCCGAATGCGTATGCCCCTGCTGCTTGGAACCGCCCTCACCGCCGCGCTGGCGGCTCTCTCCGTCGCGGCGCTCGCCGCTCCGCCCACTCCAGAGCCCGCGCGGGTGATGATGCTAGGCATGTTCCATTTCGCCAATCCGGGCCGGGACATGGTCAAGAGCGGAGTCGTCGACGTGACCACGCCGGCCCACCAGGCCTACCTCGACGGCCTCGCCGGGCGCCTGGCCGGCTTCGCGCCCACCGCGGTGCTGGCCGAGTGCAGCCCGGGCGACCAGGCGCGCTACGACGCGCAGTTCGAGGACTACGCCGCCGGACGCTTCGACCTGCCCACCAATGAGACCTACCAGATCGGCTTCCGGGTGGCGAAGCAGGCGGGCCTCGCCGGGGTGACCTGTTTCGACGAGGACGAGGTCGGCTGGGACGCGCAGCCCATGTTCGATTACATGGACGCGCACGACCCGCAGGCCCGCGAGGATATCAATGCGCGCTTCCAGGCGCTCTCCGCGGAGCAGGACCGGGAGCAGGCCAGCCTGTCGCTGGCGCAGCTGCTGCAATTGGCGAGCGACCCGGGGCGCGATGCCATCAACAAGGGCCTGTACCTGCGGACCAACGCGGTCGGCGCCGGCGACGGCTTTTCGGGCGCCGATGCCTCGGCGAGCTGGTGGCACCGCAATTTCCGCATGTACGCCAACATCCAGAAGGCCGCCGGCCCGGGGGATCGGGTCATCGTCCTGGCCGGGCAGGGCCACACCGCGATCCTGAAGGACCTGCTGGCCGTGGATGACCGTCGGGTCGCGGAAGATGCGCGCGCCTACCTGTCAGAGGGTGACTGAGGCCGGGGCAGCGGCCCACACGGCCAGCGAATCCCTGCTGCGGGACGGATCGCGGCGCGCGGTCGACGCCAAATAGCGGGCGTGCCGAGGGGCCGGGGGGCTTCCCGGCGCCGGTCGAAGCGGGCCGGGTCGAGACGGGATGCACCGGGTCGGCGACAATACCTCACCCGCCCCGAGGTTCTACCCCGCATGCGTCCGTTGCGCGCCACCTTGCTTTTCCTGCTGCTCGCGGCCAACACCGTCCTGCACGTCCCGCCGCTGCTCGTGGTGGCGCTGTTCAAGCTGGTGCTGCCGTTCAAGCGCGTGCGCGCGGCCAGCAACGCGCTGCTCACCGGCCTGACGGAGAGCTGGATCGGCGTGAACAGTGCCGTGGTGGACCGGGTGTTGGGCACGCGCATCGAGGTCCAGGGGGATGCCGAGCTTCGACGGGACGGCCATTACCTGGTGCTGGCCAACCACCAGAGCTGGGTGGACATCGTGGTGTTGCAGAAGCTCTTCAACCGGCGGATTCCGATGTTGCGGTTCTTCCTGAAGCAGCAGTTGATCTGGGTGCCACTGCTGGGCCTGGCGTGGTGGGCGCTGGACTTTCCGTTCATGGGTCGGCACACGCCCCGGCAGATCGCCCGCCGCCCCGAACTGGCGCAGCGCGACATCGCCGCTACCCGTCGGGCCTGCGAGAAGTTCCGCGAGATCCCGGTGTCGATCATGAACTTCGTCGAGGGCACGCGCTTCACGCCCTCCAAGCATGCGCGCCAGGGCTCCCCGTACCGGCACCTGCTCAAGCCCAAGGCCGGCGGCGTGGCGTTCGTGCTCGATGCCATGGGCGACGGCCTGCACGCCATCCTCGACGTGACCATCGTCTATCCGGCGGGCCGGCCATCCTTGTTCGACCTGCTGTCGGGAGCGGTCGCCGACGTCCGCGTGCAGGTCCGCGAGCGGCCCATCCCCGCCGAGCTGCTGGAAGGGGATTACCAGAACGATCGCGGCTTCCGCGTACGGTTCCAGCACTGGATGAACGCCTTGTGGCAACAGAAGGACGCCGACGTGGGCCGGCTCCTCGGCGAGCAGGGTCCGTAGCGCGGCAGCACGGGCCCCGCGCGGGGGCAGGGAGTGCCGGAGTGGAGTGCCCCGGGACAGCCGTGTTGCCTGTCGCGCGCGAGCCTGGCGCCGCTTATTTCCCCAGTTCGTACAGGTAGTCGACGAAAGACATGACCGCGCCGTCGTAGCCGCGGACCTTCGGGTTGCTCGATTCGATCAGGTAGTACTCGTCCGGGGCGTGCGCGCCGGTGCCGAAGCCCAGTCCGAAGTGGCCGGACGGCAGGTTCAGCGGCGGGCCGGTGAACACGATGCCCGGGTATGAGCCGGCATTGCGCGGCCACAGCATCGGGTCGAGCCCCGCGCGGCGGAGGACCGCCAGCTGCGCCTGGATCAGCGGGGCGTCCGCGGACGTGCTGGTCGGCCCGTAGCCGCCGCTGACATTGACTTCGATGTCGCCATAACCGCGATGGGCCAGGTGCGACTTGAGGGCCGATACCGCGGCATCCATGGACATGCCGGGCACCAGCCTGAGATCGATCTTGGCCACGGCGCGGTGCGGGAGCACGGTCTTGCCGCCGGGACCGGTGTAGCCGCCGACCAGGCCCTCGATGTTGACGGTCGGCTGCGAGACCAGGCGCTCGTTGGCGGCCTGCCAGGACAGGTCGTCGATCCATCGCGACACCCCCAGGCGTTGCTTGGCCTTCGACTCGCTGCTCCGGGCCGTGGCCGCCGCGACCATGGCCTTCTCTTCGGCGCTGATCGGTGGCGGGACCGGGTAGCCGTCGATGGTGATGGTGTTGCCGTCGTCGGACACCAGCGTATCGAGCGCCTTGACCAGCCTCCATGCGGGGCTGTCGACCATCGCCTTGACCGAGGAGTGGACGTCCTTGGACGGTCCGCGTCCCCAGGCTTCGCCGCTCGACACCAGTTCCAGTTCGACCGCGCCCTTGGCGCCCAGGCTCACGGTCACGTTGCCTTCCATGTCCTGCGACGCCGATGGCATGAACACGCCGATGGTCTTCGACAATGCCGCCGCCACGTCCGGGCGTTGCACCACCTGGCTGAAATGCGGCGAAGCGATCTCTTCCTCGCCCTCGGCGACCAGCACCAGGTTGACCGGCATCGCCTGTCCGGCGGCCTTGATCGCATGCAAGGCCGCCAGGAACGCCGATTCCGGGCCCTTCTGGTTGACCGCGCCGCGACCCATCATGATCTTGCCGACGCCCGGCTTGTCGATGAGGCGGGCTTCCAGCGGCGGCGAGCTCCATTCGCTGGGGTCGAACTGCTTGACGTCGTACATGAAGTACAGCCCGACCGTGGTGGCGGCTCCCGCGTCGAGTGTCGCGAACACGCCCGGCTTGCCGTCGGTAGGCACGATTTCGACGTGCTGGAATCCGGCATCGCGGGCCAGCGAGGCCATGTGCTCGGCGCCGGCCTGCGGGTTCAGGTCCTCGGCGGCGATCGAGGGCAGTGCGATCCAGTCCTGCAGGCGCTTGATCGACGCATCGTGCTGGCGGACGACTTCGGCCTGGATGGCGTCGCGGTCATGCTCGGCGGAGAAAGCCGGCGCCGAGGTCGAGAGCAGGGCGAGGAGTGCGGCCGTGCCGAGCGCATGCATGCGCTCGCGGCGGCGGTGTGGCGGGGCAGGCATCATGGAGCGCTCCGGGGCGAACAGATGGTCCAGGCCGCAGCCTTGCATACGCCCCGTGGCAACACAAATGCATCCCCCGCGCACGGCCCCTGTCCAGCACCGGGGCCGGGTTGGCTGCGTGCCGGCCTAGCCGCGGGAAGCCAGCAGCGCCAGCACCGCTTCCGCGGCCGCTTCCGATGACGCCGGGTTCTGCCCCGTGACGAGATGGCCGTCGGTGATCACGTGCGTGGCCCAGTCGCTCTTCTTCTCGTAGTGGCCACCGTTCCGCTTCAGCATGTCCTCGACCAGGAAGGGCACGACGTCGGTCAATCCCACGGCCTCTTCTTCGCTGTTGGTGAAGCCGGTCACCTGCTTGCCCTTGACCAGCGGCTCGCCGTTCGCATCCTTGACGTCCCGCAGCACGCCGGGGGCATGGCAGACGAACGCGACGGGCTTGCCGGCCGCGTGGTGGGACTCGACGAGCGCGATGGAATCCGCGTCGCCGGCGAGATCCCACAAGGGACC
Organism: Gammaproteobacteria bacterium; assembly: GCA_030431185.1. Classification (GTDB taxonomy): domain Bacteria; phylum Pseudomonadota; class Gammaproteobacteria; order Xanthomonadales; family Xanthomonadaceae; genus Marilutibacter. The sequence goes on from JAUIJO010000029.1 coordinate 13,408, forward strand.
GTGTCCGCCCGGGTAGAACACCGCATCGAACGTCCCGCCGGCGAGATCGGCCAGCACGCGGGTCGACGCCAGCGCGGACTGGGCGTCGGCATCGTCGCGGAACCGGCGGGTGGCGTCGGTCTGCGCGTCCGGCTCGTCGCTCTTGGGGTCGAGGGGCGGCTGGCCGCCCTTGGGCGACGCGAGGGTGATGTCGGCCCCGGCATCCTTGAAGACGAAGTAGGGCGCGGCGAACTCTTCCAGCCAGAAACCGGTCTTCTTGCCGGTGTCGCCCAGTCGGTCGTGGGACGTCAGCACCATCAGGATTTTCATGTCGGATTCCTCGTGAGGGGGCCTGACGGTAACGCCGACGCGCGCAAGCATGCGTGAATCCGCCCGCGGGCAAGGCGGCATGCCGCCCCACGTGGCCTGCGCCGGCCCGCACGGGAACGATGCGCTGGAACAAAACGAAGAGCCCCGGGCATGGCCGGGGCTCCTGCAATGCGATGGCGCGATGCGTCAGACCGGGGCGAAGCCCTTGGTCGCCTTCTTGTCGCGCTTCTCCGCCTTCTTCTCCTTCATGGATTTGACGGGTTTCTTCTTCTGGTCCTTCTTTTGGTTCAGGCCTTTGCTCATGTGCCTCTCCTCGGCGCCCGTGGCGCTGGACCGCGGCTGCAGTCCCTCGGGCCAGTATGCGCGCCCGGGGAGCGGAAAAGGGGATCGGCAACCCACCGGTGCCCCGGGGCGGCCGACGTGCCCGTGGTACGCGCTCCCGTGCAGAAGGGAACCCCGCGGCCCCGCCTGCATTTTGGATAAGATCGACGTCATGAACGAATCGATACGGGTGAAGGCGGGCTTCGGTCATGTCCAGGACGCGCTGGACGATGCCGATGTCTATCGGACGCTGCTGGAATCGACGAAGGCGATCCCATGGAAGATCGAATGGTCGAGCATGCGCTTCGCCTACATCGGGCCGCAGATCGAGGCATTGCTGGGCTGGACGCAGGACAGCTGGCGGACGGTGGACGACTGGGCGGCGCGAATGCACCCGGATGACCGCGAGCGCGTGGTCGGCTTCTGCGTGGCGCAGTCGCAGGCCGGGGTGGACCACGAGGCCGACTACCGGGCGATGACAAGCGACGGGCGCTACGTCTGGATCCGCGACGTCGTGCACGTCGTACGCGGCGCCGATGGCGACGTCGACAGCCTGGTGGGTTTCATGTTCGACATCAGCGAGCGCAAGCGGGCGGAAGAAGAGCTGTTGCGGCTGCACCGCGAGCTGGAGCAGTTGTCGATGACCGACGGGCTCACCGGCATCGCCAACCGCCGCATGTTCGACATGCGCCTGGGCACGGAGTGGAAGGATGCGCGGCAGGGCGGCAAGCCCCTGTCGCTGGTGATCCTCGATATCGATTGCTTCAAGCAGTACAACGACGCCCATGGCCACGTGGCGGGCGACGAGTGCCTCAAGCGCATCGCCGGCATGCTGCGCGACGCGGCCCGGGGACCGGGCGACGTGGTCGCGCGTTTCGGCGGCGAGGAGTTCATCCTGCTGCTGCCCGACGCGGACGAGGCCGCCGCGCGGGCCGTCGCCGATGACTGCGTGCGTGGCATCGCCGGACTGCGGATTCCCCATGGGGGTTCGGTGGTGAGCGATGTCGTGACCGCGAGCCTGGGCATCGGCACCGCGAGGCCGGGCGCCCAGGACACCGCCCGTGATTTCCTGGCGGCCGTGGACCGCCGCCTGTACGACGCCAAGGCAGGTGGCCGGCACCGGATCGAAGTACTGGCTGGCGGCTCGCCTTGAGCCCGTCGCGGCCCTCGCTGATGCAGCGCCTGGGCCTGCGATTGCCCATCGTGCAGGCACCGATGGCCGGGGTGTCGACGCCCCGGATGGCAGCGGAGGTCGCCCGCGCGGGTGGGCTGGGCTCGATCGCCGTCGGCGCAATGGGACCCGAGGCGGCGCGAGACAACATCGAAACGTTTCGTGCCTTGGGCGCAGGCCCACTCAACGTCAATGTCTTCGTGCACCGGCCTGCAAGGGCGGACCCGCGACGCGAGGCCGCCTGGCTGCGCCGCCTCGCCCCCCGATTCGCCGACGCCGGCGCGCGTCCACCGGATTCGCTCGACGAGATCTACCGGTCCTTCCTCGACGACGACGCGATGCTCGATGTGCTGGTGCAGGCGAAGCCCGAGGTGGTCAGCTTCCACTTCGGCCTGCCCCGGCCGGAGCAGGTCGAGGCCTTGCGTGCGGCCGGCTGCCTGCTGGTCGCGACGGCGACGTCGCCCATGGAGGGCCGGGCGATCGAGCGTGCGGGCCTCGATGCGATCGTCGCCCAGGGGTACGAGGCCGGCGGGCACCGGGGCGTGTTCGATGTCGACGCGCCGGATGCCTGCCTGGGAACCTTGCGCTGTTGCGGGTGCTGGCGTATTCCTCGCGCCTGCCGCTGATCGCCGCGGGTGGGATCATGGATGGGGCCGGCATCGCCGCGGCGCTGATGCTGGGTGCCGAGGCCGTGCAGATGGGGACGGCCTTCATTGCCAGCGACGAGTCGCTCGCCGACGCCGACTATCGGGCACGGCTCGCCAGCGGGGCCGCCTCCGGCACCGTCATGACCCGCGTCATCTCCGGTCGACCCGCCCGCAGCCTGGCCAGCGATTTCACCCGGTTCGCGCAGGAAGTCGATGACGGGGACGTGCCCGACTATCCGATCGCGTACTGCGCGGGCAAGGCCCTGCACGCCGCGGCGAAGGCGGCGGGAAACCCGGGCTATGGCGCCTACTGGGCAGGGCAGGGGGCGCCGCTGTCGCGCGCGCTTCCCGCGCAGGAGCTGCTGCGCCGCCTGGCCGTCGAACTCCACGACGCCCTCGAAAGCCATCGCCCGCGTGGCCCGGTCCCGTCCGACGTCACATATCCGGTCCCCGGTACGGCGGATTGACGCCATCGGGCGCCCGCGTTCACCTCCCATAGATGAACCCGGGGCTTCAATGGAGCCATGGATGCGCTTCCGCGCCGTTCCCAGCAGCTGATCGCCCAGGTCCTGGACCGGATGGTGGCGGGCCTGCGTCCCGATCTTGCGGTGATCCTGGACCAGCTCGAGGCCGCGATGACGCGACGCGCCCGCGCAGAGCGCGACGCCGCCATGCTCGCGCAGTGGGCCGACACGCGGCATGCATTGAACGGGCACCGACAGGAGTTCCAACCGGCCTTCGCCGATGCCCTGCGACGCGAATGCCAGGCGGCGCACGACCATGCGGCGCCTTCGCTGTCGACGGGGATGCTCGGCGACCAGTTGCAGCCGTTGATGCTGCTGGATGAACACATTGTCGACGAGGACAGCACGCTCGCCGCGGTTGCCGCGCGCCATGCCTCGCGCGCCAGCCTGCCGCTGATGCTGTTGGGCCATCGGTTCGCGGTACTGCTCGAGCGGCCCCCGCTGGATGCCGACGCCTTGCCGATCGGCCCCCAGGCCTGCTGCCGCGCGCTGCGGCACGCAGCAAACGCCATCGGCTTGCCGATCCACGCACGCATCACCTTGTACGGTGCCTACGACAATCAGGTCGGCGCCCACTACGAGGCGTGCGTACAGGACGCCAACGCCGCGTTGGACGAGGCGGGCATCCTCCCCGGGCTCAGCTTCATCCCGCTCCGCTCGCGTGCCGCGGCCTCGCATCCGGACCGGGGGCAAGCCGAAGCGGTCCCCGCCGACGAAGGCCTGTTGTCGGCGATCGAGGCGATGCGGATCGTCAATGCCACGCTGGACGAACTCGCGCCGCCGGGCAGCCTCCCGGAGAGTCGCCTGCCCGAACGCGCCGAAGCGGTGGCCGCGATGGTGCAACTGGTATCCCGTTTCGGTCCGGCGTCGCCGCAGTGGTCGCGGTGCCGCATGGTGGTCTCGGAAGTGGTGGACGCGATCCGGGCCGGCGATGCCATCGACCCGGCCATCCGCGAATGGATCGCGGGATCGCTCGCCCTGGTGGGCTATTCGTCGACGGAAAGCGAACGCCTTTCGACCGCCCTCGTGCAGATGGGCGGCGCGGGCGCCACGGCCGGCGCCGAGGCATCGGGTGAACAGCGGCGCTGGCAGGAGCGCCTGGATGCACTTCCGCAAGGGGCCTTGATCGGGTTCAGCCGCGAGGGCGGCATCGTGCGCGCCCGGCTGCGCGACCATCGCCGCGATACCCACCGCGTGTTGCTGGCCAGCGAGGACAGCGGCCAGGAAACCTGGATCGACAGCGATACCGTGTCGCGCCTGCTCGCGAATGGACAGGCGTGGCTGCTCACCGGCACCGGGGGCCGCCGATGACACCCGGGACCACCGACGTGGGTGGCCGCCGCGCGCCCCGCACGCGGGTCGACGTGCTGGCCCCGGTGGTGAACGCGATGACGCAGCGTGCGATGGGGTTCACCCGCGACCTGTCGCTCGGTGGCGTCAAGTTGCAGGTCGCCGAGCCGCTCGTCGACCAGGCCCTCTACCAGGTCAGGATGGAACTGAAACGCGAGGATCGCCGCG
>JAUIJO010000030.1 GCA_030431185.1 Gammaproteobacteria bacterium
CCTGAAGGCCGGCGACATCCGCGCGCCGATCGTCTACCAGGTCGATCGCACGCGCGACGGCGGCAGTTTCTCGGTGCGCCGGGTCACCGCGATCCAGCATGGCCAGCCGATCTTCTTCCTCGCGGCCTCGTTCCAGAAGCAGGAGGACGGCGCGACGCACCAGTTGTCGATGCCGGAGGTGCCCAAGCCCGAGGACATCGCCCCGGCGCCCGCGGTGCCCGACGAGGTGATGAAGACGCTGCCGACCAAGATCCAGCGCTGGCTCTCGCGCGGGGGGCCGTTCGAGTTCCGCCACGTCTACCCGCGAGACGAACTGCAGCCGCCCAAGCGGCCGCCGTTCCAGCAGGTGTGGTTCCGGCTGGCGGAGAAGGTCGACGACGCACCCGAACTGCACCGGGCCCTGCTCGCGTACGCCTCGGACTTCCACCTGCTCGGCACGGCCACCTTCCCGCACGGGATCAGCTACTACCAGCCGAACGTGCAGATGGCCTCGCTGGACCATGCGCTGTGGTTCCACCGCCCGTTCCGGGCCGACGACTGGCTGCTGTACTCGATCGACAGTCCCAGCGCGCAGGCCGGCCGCGGCCTCGCCCGCGGCCAGATCTTCGATCGCGACGGCCGCTTGGTCGCCAGCACCGCTCAGGAGGGCCTGATCCGCGTGGTCGAGGACGCGGCCGCCGCCCAGCACGTCCCGGCGAAGCGCTGAGCCATGCGACAGGTATTCAGCAGCCCCCGCCTGGAGAACGTCGAGGCCGTCGCGCGATTGCTCGAGGACGCCGGCATCGAGGTGCGCATCACCGACGGCCGCTCGTACCGCGGCAACCGTCGCGGCAACTTCAGCTATGGCGACACCAGTGCCCCCAGGGGCGCGGTCTGGGTGGTCCAGTCCAACGACCAGCTGCGGGCCCGCGAGATCCTGCGCGAGGCCGGCCTGATCGACTCCACCCGGCAGCGGGACAGCTTCGTGGCCAACTTCCGCGATGCGGAGGCCATCGCCGCCGAGGGCGACCCGCGCCAGCGCCGGGTGGTGCGCATCAAGTACACCATGCTGGTGGTGCTGCTGGTCGCCGCCGGCGCCCTCACGGTCCACATGGTCCGCAACCGCCCCGACGCACCGGTGGCGCCGGTCAGCTCGCCGACGAACCCGCAGCCGTTGCCCGAGCGGCAGTTCGCGCGCGAACCTTTCGATGGCAGCATCCAGCCCACGCTCACGCCCATCGCTGAAGCCGTGTTCGCCCACGAGCTGGGGAATGTCCGGCTGGACATCGGGTGCATGTCCGTCGACGGCCACGACGCCCCCGCACCGCTGATCGAATCGGTGCAGGCGAGGCTGCAGGGCACCCCGATCCAACTGGTGTCGGCGTCCAACTGCGAGCGCATCGCCGAAGAAGCGATCGGCAGCAGCCACCGGGCCAGTGGCCAGCCGGCGATGCTGGTCGACGTGGGCCGTTTCCGGGCCAGCGCGGCGGACGCCGGCGAGGTCGAATACACCGCGTACCACCACCGCCTGTTCGCCACCTACCGGACCCTCGAGGTCCGGCGCATCGATGGGCAGTGGCAGGTGACCCGGGTGGTGCGCGGCGCGTCGATCTGAGTATCGCCACGCCCGCCCGCTTCGCCGGATCCGCCCGCGACAGCGCGCCGGCGGCCGCGTTCACCGCGGTGGTGGCACGTGCGCTGGCGGCCGCCTGCCCTCCCGGCCGCCGCCTTCGGCGTGCCGGGTGCCGCGGCGGCGGGCTGGGGCGGGAACGCATGCGGGGGCGGATCGGGCCGGGGCTGGGGCCGGCCTGCGGCCTGGCCGGACCGGCGACCGGGCTGCTGGCCTCGGACCGCCTGTGAGCGCCCGCCTCCCCTCGCGGTCACATTGGCCTCGCCCGTCCGTCAGGGACAGGAAGGCGCGCATTCCCGGCGCGCCCGCACGGAGTTACTGATGAGCGTTGCCGTCGACCCGCATTTCGATATCGACCGCCTGGTCGAAGACCAGCTGCCCGCGGCCCGGCGCGGCGACGGCGAGGCCTATGCCCGCATCGTCGCGGCCTGCCAGAATTCGGTCACCGCGATCGCACTGGCGATCGTGCGCGACGTGCCGACCAGCGAGGACATCGCCCAGGAGGCCTTCCTCAAGGCCTGGCAGGGACTGGACACCCTGAGGAACCATGCCAGTTTCCTGCCTTGGCTGCGCCAGATCACGCGCAACCTGGCACGGGACTACCTGCGTGCCACCCGCCTGCGACCGATGACAGGCGAAGGCGCGGAGATGGCGATCAACATGGCGGCCGACCCGTCGGCCTCGCCGGCGGAACGGCTGCTGCGCACCGAACAGGAGAGGGCGGCCGCTGACATCATCTCCAGCCTGCCCGAAGACAGCCGCGAGACCTTGTTGCTGTACTACCGCGAGGGCCAGCGCTCCCGGCAGGTCGCCGCCCTGCTCGGCCTGAGCGACGCCGCGGTGCGCAAGCGCCTCTCGCGGGCCCGCGAGCTGGTGCGCAGCGAGATGCTGGCACGCTTCGGCGACTTCGCGCGCAGCAGCGCGCCGGGCACCGCCTTCACCGCCGTCGTGGTGGGCAGCCTCGCGATGGCATCGCCGTCGGTCGGCGCCGCCGCGGTGATCGGCAGTGGGCTGCTGGGGGGCGGACTCGGCAAGCTCGGCTCGGGCACGGTCGCCGCGACGGGCGCCTCCGGCGGCGTCGCCGGCGGAGCGATGGCGGTGGTCGCCAACGCCACCTGGCTCGATGCCGACACGCTGGCCATGGCCGCCACCGGCGCGCTCGGGGGCCTGCTCGGCGCGGGCGCCACGCTGTGGTACCTGCTCCGGCTCGCCCAGACGCCGGGCGAGCGCCAGCAGGTGTTGCGCTTCATGCGGCTCAACACGGTCTCGGCGGCAATCTGGGGTGGCGCGATGGTGCTCGCCCATGCCTTGACGCCACAGTGGTGGTCGCTGCCCGCGGTGTTCCTGCTGGGCATGGGCGCGGTCAACTACCAGTACCTGGTGATGCTGCCGCGGATCATGGACCCGATCCTCGCGCATCCGGCGAACCAGGGGCGAAGGCGATGCTACGAGTACACCCTGGGGCGCACGGCGGTGTTCTACAGTTCAATCCTGGCGACCGCGGTGATCGCGATCGCCGCGGTGACCTCGGACCGCTTCCCGACCTGATGCGCCCACGCGCGCGTCGCGTGCGGCCTCCGGACGGGCAGGAAAAAGCAGGTACCCGAAGGTACCTGCAAGTTCCCCCCACGGGAACATCCGGAACCGGCACGGACGGGCCCGGGAACGTCCGGCTCAACGCATGCCGCGATCGCCGCGCGGGCCACCCCGGTGGCCGGACATCATGCCGCCATCCGGCCGGGCCTCCGCGGCGCTGAGATAGCCGTCGCGGTCCTCGTCGAGGAAGGCGAATGCCTTGGCCAGGCGCGGCATGCCGGCTTCGACCTCGGCCTGGCTCAGTCGCCCGTCCTTGTTGCCGTCGATGCGGGCAAAGCGTTGCTGCTGCCGCTCGACCATGCGCGCCTGGCGCTCGGCACGCATCTTCTCGTTTGCCGCCCGCAGCTCGCTGCGCACCACGTAACCATCGCGGTTGGCGTCGATCGCGTCGAAGCGCTTGCCGAGCGGGGAATCGGCGCCGGCCTCGAGCTTGCTGATACGGCCGTCGGCGTTCGCGTCGAGCGCGACGATGCGCTCCAGAGCGCCGCCACGTCCACCACGACGATGCTTCCGCGCGGGCCTTTCGTCCGCCGTGATGCGTCCGTCGCCGTTCTTGTCGATGCGCTCGAAATGCTCGGCGAAGCGCGGCGAGGCGGCGGCTTCATGACGGTCGATCGCGCCGTCGCCGTTGGCATCGAGCTGCGTCATGCCGTGGCGGCCGGGGCCTGCGTCCTGGGTTTGAGGGGCGGCAAAGGCGGCACCGGCCACGAGCGCGGTCGTCATCGCGGCCAACAGGATGGAACGATTCATGGACTGTCTCCGGTAGTTCGACGCCCAGCGGCGCCGTTGGGGATGGAAACGCCCGACCCCGGGGGCGGTTGACGCATGCGCGGGACGGTTCAGGTGCTGGACAGGCCCGTGGCGGACGGCGCTATGCTGGCGGCATGGGCAACTCCTCACGCCGCGACGACAACGACATGCGCCTGTTCCACACGGGGGAGCATGCGTGCGGCTACTGGCCCGAACGCACGGCCCGCGACCTCGTGCTCGATCCCCGCGACCCCCGCTTGCCGACCTGGTACCCGCAGGCCCTGGAGTGGGGGTTCCGGCGCTCGGGCGACATCGTGTACCGGCCGCACTGCGCCGGCTGCCGTGCCTGCGTCGCGGTACGCATCCCGGTCGATGCCTTCCGCCCCGACCGTAGCCAGCGCCGCTGCCTCAGGCGCAACGCCGACATCGAGATGCGCATCTGCCAACCGGTGAGGACCGAGGAGCAGCTGGCCCTGTATCGCCGCTACCTGCACGCACGGCATCCCGGCGGCGGCATGGACGGGCACGGCGCACTGGAGTTCGACCAGTTCCTGGTCGGCAGCTGGAGCGAAGGTCGTTTCATGGAGCTCCGCGAATCCGGCGCGGAGCGGCCCGGTCGCCTGCTCGCGGTGGCGGTCACCGATGTCACCGACGATGCGCTGTCGGCGGTGTATACCTTCTTCGATCCCGAGGCGGCCGATCGCGGGCTGGGGACGTTGGCGATCCTCAAGCAGATCGAATGGGCGCGCCGGGAGCGACGCACGCACCTCTACCTGGGCTACTGGATCGCGGGCCACGGCAAGATGGACTACAAGCGGCGATTCCATCCGCTGGAAGGGTTCGACGGACGCGGCTGGCGCGAGTTCGACGCTTTCGCGAAGCGGCCCCGTGCCGGCGGCGACGCCGCTTGAACGCCCGCTGCCGGTCCAAGCTGTCGATGGCGGCCCTCGTGGCCGTCGCCCTGGCCGCCGCGGCCTGCGTGCGGGTGAACGTGCACGGAGACCCGCCCGCCACGGCCCCCAACACGGAGAACCAGCCCCTGCGTTTCGCCACCTACAACACCTCGCTGTACGACGCGGCCTCCGGGGGGCTCGTCTCGCGCCTGGCGGGCGACGATCCCGACGCGGGACGGATCGCCGCGGTGCTGCAGCGGGTACGGCCCGATGTCGTGCTGCTCAACGAGTTCGACTTCGACGCATCCCATCGCGCGGCCGACCTCTTCCAGGACCGGTACCTCGAGGTGCCGCAGCCCGGCGGCGGCGACCCACTGGTGTATCCCTACCGCTACCTGGCCCCGGTCAACACCGGCGTACCCAGTGGGCTGGACCTGGACCGCGACGGCACGATCGGGAGCAGCGGACGGGCCCGCGGCAACGACGCATGGGGGTACGGCCTGCACCCCGGCCAGTACGGGATGCTGCTGCTGTCGCGCTTCCCGATCGACGACGCCGGCGTGCGCACCTTCCAGCGACTGCGCTGGAGCGCGATGCCGCACGCCCGCGTGCCGCGCGATCCCGCGACCGGCGAGCCGTGGTATCCGCAGGCGGTGTGGACCGCGCTGCGCCTGTCCTCGAAATCGCACTGGGACGTCCCGGTGCGAACGCCCGCGGGGATCGTCCACGTCCTCGCCGCGCATCCCACGCCTCCGGTGTTCGACGGCCCGGAGAACCGCAATGGCGCGCGCAATGCCGACGAAATCAGGCTCTGGCGCGACTACATCGACGCGGGCGAGACCCCCTGGCTCTGCGATGACACCGGCCGTTGCGGCGGTCTCGCCGCCGGTGCCCGCTTCGTCATCCTCGGCGACTACAACAACGACCCGGTCGATGGCGACGGCGAGCACGATGCCATCCTGGAACTGCTCGAGCACCCGCGCGTGCTGCGCATGCCCACGCCACGAAGCGAAGGCGCGGTGGAGGCCGCCGGGCGCTACCCGGCCATCGCCCGGCAGGGTGCCGCCGCGCATGCCACCGGCGACTACGGGACGCGCACCGGCACGTTGAGGCTGGATTATGTCCTGCCGTCGGTGGGGTTCTCGCTCGAGGACAGTGGCGTGTTCTGGCCACGCGAAGGCGACCCCGCCGCTGATCTCATCCGGGCCAGCGACCATCGCCTGGTCTGGGTGGACGTGCGTTGAGCTGGCCCTTGCGCGGCACCGTGCACAGGCCTCGCTGACACTCCCTTGACACTGCCTTCCCTAGTTTGAGCGTGGGAGGTCTCGCGCCGGGACGGCGCGTTCCCGACCGCCGCGACTGGCTGGGGATGACGCAGGGATATGGAATCCAGAAGGACGTGCGTTGAGCATGGCGCCTGGGCGGCAGTGGCCGGTCGGTCGGCACCGGGGCGGATCCATGGGCTGGTCTGGGTCGCACTCCTCGCCCTGGGTGCGGGGAGGCTGGAGGCGGCCCAAGTCGCGTGCACGCCGGACACCGGCTTCACCCAGTGCGTGCGCATCACCTTCGAAGGCTCCCCCCAGGCATTCAACGTCCCGGCAGGCGTGAGCTCGCTGCGCGTCAAGGCGTGGGGCGCCGGTGGCGGCGCCTCCATTTCGGGTACCGGCACCCCCATGAGCGGCGCCGGAGGCGGCTTCAGCGTCGGCACCCTCAGCACCACGCCCGGCGCATCGCTCGCGGTGGTGGTCGGCGCGGGCGGGGTTGCAGGTGGCACCACCCCGCGCTTCGGCGGCGGCGCCCCGGGCGGCGGCGGCCTGCTTGCCTCCACCGGCTCCAGTGGCGGCGGCTACTCGGGGATTTTCAGCAGCTCGACGATCAGCCAGGCCACGGCGTCGCTGATCGCCGGGGGTGGCGGGGGCGCGAGCACCGGGGCGGATGCGGGGGTGAGCGCGGGCGGCGGCGGCGGGCTGTCGGGCGGCCAGGACCTGGCGTCCTTCGTCAGCGGTCGCGGCGGCACGCAGGCGGCAGGAGGTGCCGCGGCAAGCCAGACAGGCGGCTGCACCACGTCCCAGCAAGGCGGCGGGGCGCTCGCGGGCGGTTCGGGGGGAGGTTCGCTGGCCACCGGACAGGGCGGCGGCGGCGGCGGTGGCGGCTGGTTCGGCGGCGGCGGCGGCCGCTGCGAAGTCCTGCTTTCGGACCCCAATGGCGCGGGCGGCGGCGGCGCGGGCTTCATCGGCGGTGCCGGCGTCAGCGGCGCGAGCACCACCGCCGGCGCGAACTCGGTCCGCACGGCCGGCGGTACCGCCGCCCCGGCGGGGACGACCGACGTGCACTACCTGGCGGGGATCGGTGTAGGCGCCGCGGCCGCGGCCGCGGGCACCGTCTCGGGCAACGGGCAGGTCGTCCTGCAGTGGAACGACAGCGCCGACCTGAGCATCACCATGACCAATACGCCGGTCAGCGGCCCCGCCGACCAGCCGGAGGACACGGTGGCGTCCGGCGCGGCGACCTCCTACCAGATCGTGGTCAGCAACCTGGGGCCCGCGCCGGCCGACGGCGCCGTGCTGAGCGATCCACCGCCCACTGGCATGGCGTGCACCACGGTCAGTTGCAGCGCGGCCGGCAGCGCGGCCTGCCCCCCTGCCCTGACCATCGCCGACCTGCAGGGCAGTGGCGTGGCGATTCCCAGCCTGCCCGCGGGGGGCAGCGTCACGGTGACGCTGGGCTGCACGATCGATTGACGCCGCCGGCCCTCCCGGCCGGCGCCTCCTTCACTATTTCGCCGGCGCGGTCCGTTTCGTCCGGGGGGTCTTCGGCTTGGCGGTCTTCGGCTTGGCCTTCTTCGCCGTGGAGTTCTTTCGTTTGGCGGTGCCCGGGGATTTCGCCGATGAGCCGCTCCGGGACCTGCCGGCTGCAGCCTTCCTGGCCGCACCCGGCGCCTTGACCGCCTTGCTGCGCGTCGGCTTCGCGCCCGCCGACGGTTCGCCCACGATCGCCTGCGCCGGTACCGGCGTCTGCACGCGCGGGCCGAAACCGAAGGCTTCCTCGCTGCGCGCGGACACGATCATCCGCACCATGCTGCCGGGGATCATGAGTTCGAGCTCGACCGGAACGCCTTGCGGCGTGCGTCCGTCGAGCACCATCTTGGTGAAGGCGCCGCCGGTGTCGACCTCGCGGCACAGCACGTGCTCGCCGCCTTCTTCGCCGAGCAGGTAGGGCTTGATCGCAGCGCCCAGGGCTTCGACGGCCTTGGGAAAGAAGAACACGGCGTAGCCTTGCACGTCGTTCATGGAAACTCCTGTGGTTCGATGGGGTGGTGGCGGCCCGCGCCGGACGGCGGGCGCGGCCACGACACGGAAAGCGCAGGCGACGGCACGGCACGGGAGCCCGGCGTCGCCGCGTGGATCATCGCAGGCTGACGTCCAGCCGCGCGGCCGCCTCGCGCGCGCGCTCGCGCGCCTCGTCGACGTCGCCTCCGTGGGCCAGGGTCACCGCCACGCGGCGCTGCCCCTCCACCCGCGGCTTGCCGAACAGGCGCAACTGGCTGCCCGGTGCGGCGAGCGCCGCGTCGACGTGCTCGAACACCGGGACGCCGTGGCCTTCGGCGAGCACGGCGCAGGATGCGGTGGGCCCGACCAGCGGCACCTGGTCGTTCGCGTCCACGTGGACAGGCAGGCCGAGGATGGCGCGCGCGTGCAGTGCGAATTCGCTCAGCACCTGCGATGCCAGGGTGACCAGCCCGGTGTCGTGCGGACGGGGCGAGACCTCGCTGAACCACACGTCGTCGCCCCTGACGAAAAGCTCGACGCCGAACAGCCCCCAGCCCCCCAGGTCGTCGGTGATCGTACGGGCGATGGCCTGCGCGCGCTCCAGCGCCCGCGCCGACATCGGCTGGGGTTGCCAGCTCTCGCGGTAGTCGCCGTCGCGCTGCAGGTGGCCGACCGGCGCGCAGAAGGCCGTCCCGCCCGCGTGGCGGACGGTCAACAGGGTGATCTCGTAGTCGAAGTCGACGAAGCCTTCGACGATGCAACGTCCGGCACCGGCCCGGCCCCCGGTCTGTGCGTATGCCCAGGCCGGCTCGATGTCCGACGCGTCGCGCACGGTGCTCTGGCCCTTGCCCGACGAGGACATCACCGGCTTGACCACGCAGGGCAGGCCGATCGCCGCGACGGCTTCGCGGTATTCGTCGGGGTCGTCGACGAAGCGGTACGGGGAGGTGGGCAGGCCGAGGGTCTCGGCGGCCAGCCGGCGAATCCCCTCGCGATCCATGGTCAGGCGCGCGGCGCGCGCGGTCGGGATCACCCGGGTATCGCTGCCGCGCTCGGCGAACTCCTGTTCCAGTTCGACCAGGGTCGCGGTATGGATGGCCTCGATCTCCGGCACGATCAGGTGGGGGCGTTCGAGCGCCACCAGCGCGCGGATCGCCTGTCCATCGAGCATGTCCAGCACGTGGCTGCGGTGCGCGACCTGCATGGCCGGCGCATCGGCGTAGCGATCGGCGGCGATCACTTCCACGCCGAATCGCTGCAGCTCGATCGCCACTTCCTTGCCCAGCTCCCCCGAACCCAGCAACAGGACACGGAAGGCGTGGGGAGACAGGGGCGTGCCGAGAGTGGTCATGTGGAATCCTGGAACGGGAGACAGGCGCCTAGTCTAGATCGACGGACGGGCATGGGTGGCTTGGGCGCCGCCGGATCGCATGCGATGCTTCGACCATGCCCCGTGCCCGCCACCGCCGCCGAGTCCGCCGTCCCTGGCATGGCGTGGTGCTGGCCGCCTGCCTGCTGACGGGCATGTCGGCCTGCGGCGTGCCGGAGGAGGACGCGGAAGGCAACGGGGTGCAGGGCGTGCTGCTGGACGCGGAGATGAGCGAAATCAGTGGCCTGGCGGCATCCCGCCGACACCCGGGCGTGCTTTGGATGCACGACGACGGCGGCAATCCCGCGCGCCTGTTCGCGACCGACGCGAACGGCCGCCGGCTGGCGACCTTCACCGTCGAGGGCGTGACCAAGACCGACTGGGAGGACATGGCCGCCTTCGAACTGGACGGCCGGCAGTACCTGCTGGTCGCCGATACCGGCGACAACGGTGGCCTTCGGCGCAGCTTGCAGTTGCATGTGTTCGAGGAGCCCGCCGAGCTCGAGAACGCGCGGCTGGCGCCCGCCTGGTCCATCGCGTTCCGGTGGCCGGACGGACCGCTCGACTGCGAAGCGGTGGCGGTGGACGCGGACGCCGGGCAGATCCTGTTGATCTCGAAGAAACGCACGCCGCCGGAACTGTTCAGCCTGCCGCTGCGCCCACAGGGCAGCGGGCTCCAGGTGGCCGTCGCGCGGGGTCGTCTGGCGGGCGTCCCCGCGCCCGCCCGGGACCTGCCCGGGGACGCACCGAAGCGGCGCCGCTACGAGCACCAGGTGACCGCGGCCGACCTGTCGCCCGACGGCCGCCGCCTGGCGGTCATGACCTACCGCGACCTGCTGGTCTACACCCGCGAGGGCGTCGAGGACTGGAGCCGGGCCGTCGGCCGCCCTCCCGGCATCGCTCCCCTGCCATGGCTCCCCCAGGCCGAGGCGCTGGGCTGGCGCGCGGATGGCGAAACGCTGTTGGCAACGGGCGAATTCATTCCCGCCCCGCTCTTCCGCCTGCAGCCACCGGTCGCCCCGCGGAAGCCGCACGGCACGTCAAGCGACTGATTCCAAAGCACAAGTCGCGCCATCCGCATGAGCGAAGGCCGCCTTTCCTCGAGCGGCAGGGCGTTGCCGTGTCTTGGCACTTGACTTGATATCAATTTGATATCACATTAAATCCATCTTCCCGAGGATCCGACCATGAAAGAGAACGACGTCCGCTCACTCCCCGGCATTCCCTTCCTGCTCGGCGTCCTCGTCGCCGTGGCCGTGGCCATCTGGCTGTTCGCTTCCGGCATCGGTCCCGATCCGGACCACGACGGTCCCCGCTCGCTCGCCATGATCTTCGGCGGCATCGCGCTGGGCATCCTGGCCTTCATCAGCCTGATCGGGCTCTACACCGTCCAGCCCAACCAGTCCGCGGTGCTGAGCCTGTTCGGCAAGTACGTGGGCACGGTCAAGGACAACGGCCTGCGCTGGAACAACCCCTTCTTCTCCAAGCGCAAGATCTCGCTGCGGGTGCGCAACTTCGAAAGCGGCAAGCTGAAGGTCAACGAGCTCGACGGCAGCCCGATCGAGATCGCGGCGGTGATCGTCTGGCGCGTGGTGGACTCGGCCGAAGCGGTGTTCAACGTCGACGACTACGAAAGCTTCGTCCACATCCAGTCCGAAGCCGCCCTGCGCGCGATGGCCACCAGCTATCCCTACGACCAGCACGACGAGGACCAGATCTCGCTGCGCAGCCACCCCAACGAGATTTCGGACCGGCTCAAGCACCATCTGGACGAGCGCCTGACCGAAGCCGGCGTCGACGTCATCGAAGCCCGCATCAGCCACCTCGCCTACGCGCCGGAGATCGCCCACGCCATGCTGCAACGCCAGCAGGCCAACGCGGTGATCGCCGCGCGGACGCGGATCGTCGCCGGCGCCGTCGGCATGGTGGAGATGGCCTTGCAGGAACTGCAGAAGAACGGCGTGGTGGATCTCGACGAAGAGCGCAAGGCCGCCATGGTCAGCAACCTGCTGGTCGTCCTGTGCGGCGACCGCAGCACCCAGCCGATCGTCAACGCCGGCACCCTTTACTGAGGCCGTCATGGATCCGCGCGACCTGCTCATCCCCGTCCTGCTTTTCGCCGGGAGCCTGCCGGTGTTCGCCATCGCCTGGCGCATCGCCCGGGGCGAGCTGCACTGGGTCAACGGCCTGGACGCGCGGCGGCTGGCCGATCCCCGGTCAGTGGCGACGAGGCTGTCCCGCCAACTGGCGACCGTCGGTGCATTGCTCGTGCTCGGTGCCATCGGACTGTACTGGGCCGGCGGGGACGGGGGCCGGGCGACGACCGTCGTGGTCGTCCTGCTGCTGGCCGTCAACGGCATGGGATTCATGTTGTTCCGGACGGCTTCCGTCGCCCGGCGCGGCTACCTGGCCCTGCCACGCGCGCCGGGCGGGAGCGGCGCGCATGACCAGACCGGACAACGCTGAGCATCGCCGTGGCCGAGAAGAAGAAAGCCTATCCCCTGCGCATCAATGCCGACGTGCTCGCGGCGGCACAGGGCTGGGCCGACGATGAGTTGCGCAGCCTGAACGCCCAGATCGAGTACGTCCTGCGCGACGCCCTGCGCAAGGCCGGTCGGCTGCCGCGGGGCACGCCCCCGCCGGCGTCGCGGCCCACGGATGCCACCCCCCAAGGAGAGCAAGACGATGACTAACCGCTGGCAGCACAAGGTGGCCGAGGTGCCCTACAAGCTGTTCGTGAACCAGAACGAGCAATTGCAGCAGGAACTGGACAAGCACGGGCAGCAGGGCTGGGAGCTGGTGGCGGTGACCCAGTCCCATGGCTCCCACACCCTCCGCCTGTTCTTCAAGAAGCCCGCCTGAGCGCGCGTGCCACCCACCCCTGCAGGAACGAGGAGCCCCCCATGCTGCACGTCATCAAGCTGATCGAACGCCGTTCCCCCCGCCATGCCCGCCGCATCGTGGCCCTGCTCGCCGCCGCTTCGGCGCTGATGCTCGGCGCGGGGCTGGCCGTGACGCAGTCGCGCTGACCCCATGGCCCGGGCATCCACCGGCATGCGACACGGCACGTCGAAGCGCATCTCCGGCGGCGGGGAGACGTTCGCCGTCGCTCCCCTGGCGGGACGCACCCGCTGGTTCTTCCCGGGACTGTGGGCCTTCCTGCTGGTGGTGGCCTGCCTCACCCCCCAGGGTGGGGCGGCGACCGAACCGGTACCGGCCTGGCTGATCACACCGTTCGCGTGCGCGCTGGTCGTCGTCGGCCCCTACATCCTGCTTCAGTACCGTCGCATCGCGCTGGAGGCCGATGCATTGCGGGTGATGGCGGCCTCGGTGTTCACGCACCGCGTGCCGATCGCCGGGCTCGACCTCGAGCGCGCCCGCATCCTCGACCTCGACGAACACGTGGACTACCGACCCTGGCTCAGGCTGTTCGGCATGTCCCTGCCCGGCTTCACCGCGGGCCATTGCCTGTTGCGCAACCGCCGCCGGGCATTCTGCCTGCTGACGCGCCGCGAACGCGTGCTGCTCCTGCCTCGCCGGGATGGCCGCTACCTGCTCTTGAGCCCGGAAGATCCCCATGCCCTGCTCTCGCGGCTGCGCGAACTGGCGGACGAGCCGCGCCGGGACTAAGCTCGACCCATGCCGCGTGCCGCCGACATCCTGGTCAATACCGCCGACATCGAGCTGTGGCCGGCGCGCCTGTTGCGCGCCCGCAGCAATCGCGACGCCCGCGCGCTTTCGAGGGCCCGGCACGTCCTGCGGCGAAAGCGGGACGGGCGCTACCTCGCCGCCGAGTTGCCGGACGGCTTGCTGGCGCTGGTACCGCGACTGGCGCGCGAACCGGGCGTCGACGACGCCTTGGCCGCGCTCGACGCCATACCGGCCCACCGCAGGGCCGGTCTCGAACGCGTGCCCACGCTCCCCCTGGACGGACTCGAGGATCGCCTCGAAGCCCTGGGGCTGGACCATGGCTACGGCGAGCAGAGCGGGCTGGCCCTGGTCCCCGAGCCGGCCTGGTTGTCCCTCGCCGGCTTCGACCGCTACCGGCGCCCGCTATGGCTGCATGCCCGGGCCGGTCCCGCCTGGGCGGCGCTGCGCGCGGCTGCGCACCGCGAGGGCGTGCTGCTCGAGGCGATATCGGGCTATCGCAGCCACGCCTACCAGCTGGGCATCTTCGAGCGGAAGCGCGAGCGGGGCCTGGCGGTGGAGGAAATCCTGCAGGTCAACGCCGCCCCGGGATACAGCGAACACCATTCCGGTCTTGCGTTGGACATCGGCACGCCGGGTGAGCCCGCCGCGGAAACCTCGTTCGAGGACACCGACGCCTTCGCCTGGCTCACGGCCAACGCGGGCGACTACGGATTCCAGATGAGCTACCCGCGCGACAACCCGCACGGCATCGTCTACGAACCCTGGCACTGGCGGTATTCACCCGAGGCTGGCTGAGGCCACCGGAGCGCCCGTCCTCCTTCGCACGCGAAAAGGCCCGCGGCAGCGCGGGCCCCTCCCGATCGACGCGAAACCCGTCGCTCCGTTATTCGTGCTGGGGGTGGATGCGCGATCCCTTGACGGACATCTCCAGGATCTCGAGGTCGAAATCCGGCCCACCGCGCTTCTTGACCAGCACGTCCTCTCCGTCGTCGACCTCGACGTGGTAGGTATCGCCCACCTCGGCCTTGAGTCCGGCGCTGATCAGTTTGGCGACGTGGTTCTCGCCGGTGCCGTCGGGAATCGCGATGCGCACGTCCGTCGGCGTACCGCCTTCCGGCGTCAGGCGGATGAGCACCTCGCCCGCGCTGTCGGCACCGCCGCTGACCTCCAGCCGCCACTTGTTGGAGGGGCTGGCGACCACGATGCCCACCACCACCATCAACAGCAGCGTGAAAAGGGACCTGAATATCAAACCGCGCCTGTAACTGCCCATGCTGGCACCCGCTGACCTGACTGGAACGCAAAGCTCTCACGGCGGGCGTGGAGGCACCGCGAAAATGGTCCGCCCTCCCCGGCACGGTCGGCCAGCCCCTGTAGACCCGCCCCGGCCGGCTCACGAGGCATCGCAGGTGCCTACTCCTGCGAGCGCGGCGTGGCGGACTTCGTCCCCGTGGTGTCATCGGCGATCCGCCACAGATACAGGCTCGCGTACGTCCTGAAGGGGCCCCAGCGCTCGCCCCGGCCGGCCAACTGCATCGGCGTCGGCATCGTCTCCAGCCCGTCCACCCGCTGCAGGCCCTTGCGAACGCCGAGGTCGTCGATCGGCAGGATGTCCGGCCGGCCGAGCCGGAACATCAGCATCATCTCCACCGTCCAGCGGCCGATGCCGCGGGTGGGCACGAGCGCCTCGACGATGGCCGCATCCTCCATCCAGGCCATCCGCCGCAGGCCGGGGAGTTCGCCCGCGGCCTCGCGCCGCGCCAGGTCCCGCAGGGCAAGCAGTTTGTTGCCCGATACCCCGCACGCCCGCAGGGCCGCGTCGTCGCAGCGACCGAGCGTGTCGCAGTGCAGCCGCGCACTGCCGATCGCGGCCTCGACCCGGCCCACGATGGTGGCCGCCGCCTTCCCGCTCAGCTGCTGGAACAGGATGGCCCTCGCCAGTGCGTCGACCGGGTCGAACCGCTTCTTCCAGCGGGGATCCGCGTCGATGGGACCGATGCGTCGCATCCAGGCACCGAGCTTGCGGTCGCGACGGGCGAGCCATGCGCGGGCCGCGTCGGTATCGAACCCCCTCGCCTGACGCGGCATGGCTCAGCGCCGTCCGAGGTCGAGCGCGAGACCCAGCCACGCCAGGATCATCAGGCTGCCGCCCATCGGCGCGAGTCGCGTCGAAAGCCCAAGCAACTGGCCCGCCACCAGGCTTCCGGAGAACAGCAGCACCCCCAGCAACAGGGCCGCGAGCGAGACGATGCCGAGACGCCGCCGGCACGTCGAGGCCAGCGACGCCAGCGCGATGCCATGCCCGAAGCCGAACATCGCGGCCATCTGCAGGGTCGCACGCGCAGCGTCGTCCGCCGCGTGCGCGGCATACGCGGCCAGGCCGACGGACAGGGCGGCCAGCACGGCACCGGTCGCCGCCAGCGCGCGTTGCGCCGCGCGCGGTGCCGGGTGAATGGGCGGGGCGCTCGCGTGCATCCGATCGGCTCCTCGTGGACAGGCCTCGCACGATAGCAGGCGGGCCTTCCCGGGACGACGCCTGGCGGGCCTGCCGGCGCAAGCAGGTGCCGCCGGCCACGGCCGGCCCGGAAAGAAAAGTCCCCCACCGTGGGTGGAATGACGACCCGGCGCCGGCAAGGCCGTGCCGGCCAGGCCGCGTCGCCACCTGCCAGGGCGCAGCCCAAAAAAAGGCGCCGCATGAGCGGCGCCTTTTCCAGGATGTCGAACGGGGCAAGCCTTACTTCACGCCCCAGTAGACGACGAAGTCGCCATCCTCGGTGAAGCCCTTGTCGACGCCGTTCTTCCAGTCCTCGTACGGACGGTCCACGGTCTCGTACCCGCGGGTCAGCGCCCAGGCCCGCAGGGCGTCGCGCACCTTCGACAGGTTGGCCATGTGACCGGTGAACGGCACCGCGACCACGTTGCCCGCCGGGGAGTAGACCACCTCGACCGGGTTGTTCTCGCCTTCCACCTTGATGCCTTCCAGCTTCGGCGCATCGGTGGTCGGCTTGGCGACGGCGACGGGCTTGGCGTCATCGCCGTCTTCCCCGTCCTTGTCGCCGGCATCGGCGGTGTCGCCGCTGCCCTTCTTGCGGACCGGCATCGCGGTGTCGAAGGAGTAGCTCTCGGAGCCGAACTCGTTGGTCACGATGCGCAGCGGGCCGGCCGCCACGAGGTTGTTGGCGTCCATGACCTTGCGGATCCATTCCAGGTTGGCCTTCATCTGCTTGGCGACGGCCTCGTTCTCACGCGGCACCGCGGCGCTGACGACCAGCAGGTTCTCGGCCGGGCGCTTCTCGGTCCGCGGCGCCTTGGACGGGTCGTCCTTGCCGAACTCGGTGTAGTCGAGGTTGGGCACCGTGGACAGCATGTTGGTGAGGCGGCTCAGGCTGAGCTTCATGTCCTGGCCGAAATTGCTGGCGACGTACATGCCCGAGTAGCGTCCCAGCAGGTCCCAACCGTAATCGACGTCGTAGCTCTGGGTGATCATCGTATTGCGGCCGCTGCGTCCCGTCGGGGTCAGCGTGAAGGTGCTGCGCTGGTTCTTGCCGCGGCCACGGAACGGGTTGTTGCCGCCCGGATTGGAGGTCAGCGCATAGCTGACGCTCTTGAGCGGTTCGTTGCCGGTGATCTCCCAGCTGCCGCTTCCGACTTCCTTGACCTCGGACTGGTAGTCCAGTCGCGCGCCCACGCCCGATTCCGGGCCCGACAGCTCCAGCTTGACGGCCGGGTCATGGAGGACCAGCGCGTTCCAGTCGTCGAACCGGCGCAGGCTGTTGATGGTGTCGTAGACGATGGTCAACTTGCGGTTCGTCTCGACGCTTTCCTCGAGGTGGCGGCGATCCGGCAACAGCACGCCCAGCGTCAGGAATATCGCGGCGACGATGGCAAGGGAAATCAGGATTTCGATCAGACGGGTCATTCAGCATTCTCCAGGACCGACCCGGGACCAAACCGGGGCGCAGACCCACAATCCTAGCAAAGGTATCGGCCCCGGCGCATTACTCTTTCGCAGGAAACGCCGGGGCGGGCGGAGCCGGCCCTCCCCGTCCCGCCGACGCGCGTCGCCGGCACGGCCCCGGGCCCTCCCCCGCCCCCGGTTCAGGCATGTGCGGGCCCCTCTTGCCGGGGGCCTCGCGGGCCGTTGCCGCACGGGCGCCACGGCCCCGTCCCGCCAGCGGGCGGGCATCGGCCGGCGCAGGACTCAGACCAGTTGCAGCTCGAACGCCTTGAGCACCGCGCGGGTCCGGTCGCGGACGCCCAGCTTGGACAGGATGTTGGAGACGTGGTTCTTGATCGTGCCCTCGGCCACGCCCAGCGAGTTGGCGATCTCCTTGTTGGAGAAACCGCCGGCCATCAGGCGCAGGATCTCGGTTTCGCGGTCGGTCAGCGGGTCCGGCCGGTCCAGGCTGACGAAATCGTTGCGCATGTGCTCCAGGCCCGAGAGCAGCCGCTGGGTCATCGCCGGCTGGACCAGCGATCCGCCGTCGGCCACCGTCTGGATGGCACCCACCAGCTGTTCCAGCGACACATCCTTGAGCAGGTAGCCCTTGGCGCCGGCCTTGAGGCCGGCCAG
>JAUIJO010000031.1 GCA_030431185.1 Gammaproteobacteria bacterium
ATCACCAAGGAGATCATGCAGGTCGCGCTCGACCAGGCCAAGGCCGGTCGCCTGCACATCCTCGGCGAGATGGCGCATGCGCTGACCACCCCGCGTGGCGAGCTCAGCGAGTTCGCGCCGCGCCTGCTGACCCTGAAGATCCACCCGGACAAGATCCGCGAAGTGATCGGCAAGGGTGGCTCGACCATCCAGGCGATCACCAAGGAGACCGGCACCCAGATCGACATCCAGGACGACGGCACCATCGTCATCGCTTCGGTCAACGCCGCCGCCGCGAATGCCGCCAAGGAGCGCATCGAGCAGATCACCTCCGACGTCGAGCCGGGCCGCATCTACGAAGGCAAGGTCGCCAAGATCATGGACTTCGGTGCGTTCGTCACCATCCTCCCGGGCAAGGATGGCCTGGTGCACGTCTCGCAGATCTCCAGCGAGCGCGTCGAGAAGGTCAGCGACAAGCTGAAGGAAGGCGACGTGGTCAAGGTCAAGGTGCTGGAAGTCGACAAGCAGGGCCGTATCCGCCTGTCGATGAAGGCCGTCGAGGAAGGCGAGGGCGTCTCGGCCGAATAAGCCGTCGCGTCCATCGCATCAACAGAAAGCGGGCTTCGGCCCGCTTTTTGTTTGTGGGGCGCTGGTTGGGGAATAGGGAATAGGGAAGCGGGAAGCCAGCGGCGTTTGGAACCGGGCGCTTGCCTGGCAAGAGCGTGCTCGGAGCGGGGCGTGCCAGCCGGCGGAGGCCAGGTCCACGTCGGGGATCAGGAACTCCCCACGCCGTCATCCCGGCGAAAAACCGGGGTACGGCCCTGTCGCTGCACCGAGTGGCCGCGAGCCACCTGGATGCGACTCGAGTCCACGTGCATACATGGCCGGCAGGCCCCCAAGCGACACCACAGCGTGCGTCCGGGGCGCCGGGCACCGGTGTACCCCGGCTCTCTCCGGGCGAGCGACCCCGGGGCGATCCGTGGACCGCCCGGATCAGCGCGTCTTGCGCCGGAACTGGTAGATCACCGCGCCCACCGCGACGGCGACGGCCGCCGCGACCAGGTTGTTGAGGCCGGCACTGGCGATCAGCGCGAGCGACAGCAGCAGGGCGCCCAGGGGGATCAGTTTGCCGCCGGGAAGCTTCAGGGCGTCCGGGCGATCGCGGAACCGGTCCTGCAGCACCAGCAGCGAGGCCGAGGTGCCGATGTAGGTGCACAGCCGGGCCACCGCCGACAGCAGGGCCAACTGCACGAACGAGCCCGTCAACGCCAGGGCCAGCGCGATGGTCGCGGTGACCAGCACCGCGGCGGCCGGCGTGCGGAAGCGGGGATGCACGCGCGACAGGAAGGCGGGGCCGTAGCCGTCCGCCGAGAGCGCGTAGAGATAACGGGGCCCGAACAGCATGGTGTTGCTGTTGCTGCCCAGGATCGAAATGGCCGCGCCGACGGTCAACAGGAGCGCGGCGCCCTGTCCGCCGAAGGTCGCGGCCGCATCGGCCAGCGGCGCGGTGGACTCGCCCAGGTTGGGCAGCGTCCCCTGGGCCACGACCTGCACCGCGACATAGATCAGGGTGACGAGCACGATCATCGTCACCAGCGCGAACGGCACGTCGCGGCGCGGATCCTTGAATTCGCCCGCGGCGGCCGGTGTGTTCTCGAAACCCGCGTAGGCGAACAGCAGGAGCAGGGCGCCTTCGCCCAGGTTGCCCATCAGCGGCGCCCCCATGTCGACCGCGCGCGACCAGTCCACGAAGAACATGCCCACCACGATGAAGAACAGCAGCGGCACGAGCTTGGCCACCACCAATGCCACGCCGGTGCGCGCGGCGGAGCGCACGCCGATGACGTTGATCAGGGTGAGGAAGGCGAGCGAGCCGACCACGACCAGGCCCCAGCCCCAGCCCTGGGTGGCGGCCGGCCAGAAATGCGAGACCGCGAGCGCCAGGCCATTGCTCAGCGCCGCCGCGGACGCGACACGGGTCAGCCAGGTCATCCAGCCCACCTCGAAGCCGATGAAGCGGCCAAACGCATCGCGGGCATACAGGTAACTGCCGCCCGGCTCGTCGTAGTAGCTGCCGGCCTGCGCATAGCAGAGCACGAGCAGGCCCACGGCCATGCCGGCGAGCAGCACCGCCCACAGGCTCGCCGGTCCCAGCAACGCCGCGGTCGCGGCCGGCAGCAGGTAGATGCCGCTGCCGATCACGTCGTTGATCGACAGGCCCACGATCTGCCAGCGGCTGACCGCCCGCACCATGCCCGTGTCGCGATCGATGGCGACCGGACGGTCGCCCGCGGTCGCAGGTGCAGCGGTCGGGCGGTCGTGCTCATTCATTCGGAGTGTCCTTGGCGGGCGTCAGTGCGGCGCCGGGATGGCGAGCGGGGCGGGATCGTGGAGCGCGGGCAGGTGCCAGGGCGCCTGCAGGCGAGCGTAAGCAGCTTCGGGCAGGAGCACAAACACGGGCCGTGACGCCGGATCCAGCCACGCCAGCAGCGCGCCCATGCTCGATGCCGGCATGGCCGTGCAACCGGCGGTGGCGACGTCGGGGGCCTTCCACACGTGCGCGAAGATGCAACTGCCCGCCGGACTGGCATTGGCCGGGTTGTGGCGGATCACCAGGCCCTGCACGTAGCGCATGTCGCCTCCCGCATGCAGGTCGCGGCGCATGGGCTCGGTGGACCCCTCCACCGCGGCCCGTCCGACCTCGTCGGCGTCCACGATGCGGTTGTAGAGCGGTGAGCCCGGCACGTCGATGCAGTAATCGCTGGCCTGCATGGCCTGGTAGGGCAGCGCGGTGTCGGCGCTGGCCGCGTATCCGAACGCTTCCCCGATTCCGAATATGCCCGCGGGGCTGCGACCGTCCCCTTCGCGCTTGCGCGGGCCCTCCTGCCCCGGGTGCAGCCCGATGCCCCATGCGCTTCCCGAACGGCCCACGCGGACCGGCTCGGCGGGGGCGACGGCGTGCCAGCCGCGCGCGTCCTTCTCGAAGCGCTGCATGCGCCCGCCGTCGGCATCCCAGTCCGGCGTGGTGACGACCACCATCTGGCGGGCGTCGTGCCAGGGCGTGGCGGCGAATGCCGGGCCGACCGACGCGATCGCCAGGAGTGCGATCAGCGGCCATCCGCCACGCGTACGCGACGCCCCCTTGCCGCGGCGACGCAGGAAGTCCCGGGGACGGCCTTCTTCAGGGGTCCAGCATTTTCTGTACATGCTCGGCGCTGTTCCGATAATGGTCGACGTAGTCTTCGGAATGTTGGCATACCAGGACGATGATCAGGTCGAGCATGTGCTGCAGCGCGGCCTGGTAGAGCAGGGGTTCGATGTGCGACTGCTCGTCGTGCGCGGACACCAGCAGGGCGGCATCGGCGTGGGCGCGCAGGGGATTGGCGCTGTGGCGGGTGACGGACACGGTCTTGCCACGGTTGGCGCGGAACTGCCGGCTGATGTGGCAGAGCTCGGGCTGGCGGCCATGTTCGGAGAAGACGATCAGGACGTCCCCGGGGCCGGCGGAGCTGACGCTCGCGGCCATGAGGACGGGGTCGGCATGCTCCACGGTGGCGATGCCGATGAGCGAAAGTCGCAGGCCGAGGCCGCGGGCGTGGATGCCGTCCTGCCCCAGTCCACAGATGAAGACGCGCCCCGCACCGGTGATGGCCTGGACGATCCGGTCGATCTGCTCCAGTGGATTGAGGATGCGCGTTTCGTGCTCGGCCCGCGCCTTGCTGCGCCACAGGGACTCGCCCAGCGCGACATGCGGGTCCACGTTGCGGTCCGGGGCGGGTCGGGCGTCGATGCCGGCGGTCTCGCGCGCGAGGGCTTCGCCGATGCAGAACTTGAGGTCGGGATAGCCCTTGAATCCCAGCTTCTGGCTGAATTTCACCACGCTCGACTGGCTGATGCCCAGGGCACTGGCCAGCTGTTGCGAGGAGTAGTCGCGCAGGAGGTGGGCGTTGTCGAGCAGGAAGTCGGCGATGCGCCGTTCGATGGCCGACATGCGGTCCCGCCCGGCACGGACCTTGAGCAGCGGGGAGGCCTCCACGCCCGCGGGACCGGCGACGCCGGCCTCGAAGGCGGGTTCGTCCTGCGGGGGCGCGGCGTCGCGCGTCATTCCGGCAGCATCTCCAGGCCCCGCACCTCGCGGATGCCCAGACCGGGCGCGTCCACGATCGAGATCTCCGATTCGTTGAACTGCACGCCGCCATCGACCGGGTCATGACGGCAGAGCGATGGCCCGTCCAGGTCGACCTTGGTGATGACGTCGGCCTTGGCCACGGCCAGGTGGACGGCCGCGGCGACGCTGATGCTGGTTTCGATCATGCAGCCGATCATGCACTCCACCCCGTACAGGGAGGCGATGTCGGCGATGCGGATCGCATTGGACAGCCCGCCGGTCTTCATCAGCTTGATGTTGATGATGTCGGCGGCGTGCATCTTGATCAGGTCGATGACCTCGGTCGGGCCGAACACGCTCTCGTCGGCCATCACGGGCGTGTGCACGCGGTCGGTGACGTATTTCAGGCCACGGATGTCCTGCGCCTTGACCGGTTGTTCGAGCAGCTCGAGTTCGACGCCGGCATCTTCCAGCGCCTGCATCGCGAACACCGCCTGTTTCGCGGTCCAGCCCTGGTTGGCGTCCAGCCGGAGCAGGGCACGGCCCTCGACCGCGGCATAGATCGCCTTGACGCGCTCGATGTCCAGGCCGATGTCCTTGCCGACCTTGATCTTCAGCGACTCGAAGCCGCGTTCGACCGCCGCCATCGAATCGGCGACCATCTTGTCGATGTAGTCCACGCTGATGGTGATGTCGGTGGTGATGACCGGGTCGCCGCCGCCCAGCAGCTTGTAGAGCGGCGCGCCGTAGAGCTGTCCGAACAGGTCGTAGAGGGCGATCTCCACCGCCGCCTTCGCGCTGAAGTTCCGCTCCAGCGCGGCCTGCACGCGGCGGGTGTTGCCATTGAGGTCGGCCACGTCCGCGCCGACCAGTCGCGGTCGGATGTAGCGCCGGACCGCCTCGATGATCGAGCCGTGCGTGTCGCCGGTGATGACCGCGGTCGCGGCGGCTTCGCCATGCCCGACGTGGCCGCTGTCGGTGTGGACCAGGACGATGACGTCCTCGACCGTGTCGACGGTGCGCAGTGCCGTCTTGAACGGCGTCTTGAGCGGCACGCGCAGCATGCCGACCTGGATGTCGGTGATCTTCATGGGGCCTCCTCGCGCGGGCCGACGGGGACGACGCGCGACGCGTCGCGGGAAGGGCGCGTTGCAGCCGGTGCGGGTGTCGTGCGGGCCAGGCTCATGGGCGGATCTTCTGGATGCTGTAGATGCGGTCGACCAGGGTCGCGTCCTCGCCCGACTGCAGGGGCTCGAGCGGCGTCACCGACACGCCATTGAGCACGATGCGCCTGAGGGCGCCGTCGGGGTCGCGGACGCTGACGCCGGTGACGTCGTGGATCACGTAGGGCGCGCCGTCCAGCTGGCCGATCACCATCATCACGTGCCCGGGAATGTAGAGCAGGTCGCCGGGCTGCAATTGGCGCAGGGCCGCCAGCCGGGCGTCGCGATCGTCGCCCTCGTCGAAACGGATCGTGTTGAAGACAGGGCTGACGCCCTGCGCGCTGGTGTTGCGCGGCAACTGCACGCCGAAGGCGCGATAGACCTCGGAGACGAAACCGCTGCAGTCGCGCGCGTCGTAGGCATGGCCCCAGCCGTAGCGCTCGCCGAGGAACTTGAAGCCCTGCTCGACGATGTTCGCCTGCGTCAGTGGCAGGTAGTCGCGCGCCACGTCCTGGCTTCGCGGAAGCAGCGCCGGCCCGAACGCCAGGCGGCCGTCGGCGGCGCGCATGGGCAATTCGACCACATGGCCGGCATAGGGGGCCTGCCCGTTGACCGGCCTGTCGGCGGGCCAGTCGGCGAGCAGGGGCACGCGCACGCCCATGTCCAGTTGCAGGTCCGACAGGCGCGGCTGCTCGGGCGTGTGGACGGTGTGCGCGACCGCACCGGTCACCACCACATACGGCGTCCGCCTGCCATAGGCGAGCACCTCGTCGCGATCGCCCAGCGCCACGTTCTCCTTGCGGATCCATGCGGCGTAGCGGGGGCTGACGGCAAACCACCACTGGCCGTCGAGGCTGTCGTGCACGATCGCGAGCGGGGTGCCCGGGAACAGTGCGGTTTCCTGGAAGCGGTCGATGTCGGTGTCGTCGGGGTCGCTGAACACGCGGACGGAGGTGGGGAACGTGCGCATGTCCGCGCGTTGCACCACCATGCCCCAGCGGGTCGCCACCGGATCGGGGATGCGTGCCAGGCCCAGGCTCGGCTCCAGGCCGTCGATGCCGACATAGGGGATGCCGCCCGTCTCATAAAGCGCCCGCTGCGGCGGCGTGGAAACGCGACGGACCCAGGCTTCCACCTGCGGTCGCGGCAACGTGGCCGGGAACGCCGTCAGGTCGTGGACGGAGCCATCCTCGGAGAACAGGCGCGCATTGAGGCGTTCGATGGCGTCGCGGTCGAGCACGACCTGTTCGGGCGTGGCCAGGCGCGAGGTCCAGAAGCCGGGTGAAAGCTGCTCGACCCCGACGCCGGGAATTCCCGTCTCGACGGACGGCGGGGTCCCGGGGGACTGGGCGAGGGTCGGCGCGGCGCACGATGCGAGCGCGGCCATGAGGGCGAGGCAACCGGCGAAGCGACGGAGGCCCGTCGGGTCGGACAAGCGCGGACCCGTGCGTCCGGGGTCGGGCGGGAGCGGGTGTAAGCGGTGCGTCCTGGGTTCACGCATGTCGGGCATCCCCTTGAGAGCTCGCATCTGCAGGCTGGCGCCGCCGGCTGCACCCGCCCGATGGCCTGGAAAGTCGCGCGGCCCAGGGCCGAGAATACTTATTTCATGAAAAGTATCAATTGGGAATAATTTATTGACCCGATCGCTCCGCTCGTGTTACACCGCTTCCATGCTCAGCCGGCCGGGGCCGTGTCGTGGCGAATGATCCAAGCACATCTCCAGGGACCCTGGCCGGGGGGCGCCGACATGCCGCCTGGCTGGCATGCGGGATCCTGGTCGCCTGGAGCCTGCTGGCGTCCGCCGCCGTGCAACCCGGCACGGACCCCGGGGACACCGTACGTGAAGTCGTCGCCCGGGTCGACGAGGGGCGGTTCGCGGATGCCGAGGCGCGCATCCAACAGCAGTTGGGCGACGCATCGACGCCCGCGGGCGTACGGCAGGCGCTGCTGTTCGAACGCGAGCGCATGCGCCGCATCCGCCTAGATTTTCCCCTCGACGCGGCGGCCACGCGCGAGCGCCTGCGCGACGAGATCCCGGACCTGCGCGAAGGCGAGTTCGCCGCATGGGAAGCGTCGGGAGCGCTGGAACACCTGCTGATCGACGGGGAGCCCCGTTACTTCGCGCGTGCCGTGCCCAACCTGTTCCGTGTCAATGCCGAGGCCGCGGCGCGCCGCCTGCACGCGCCGCCTTCGCACCAGGGTCCGATGGAAACCCTCGCACCCCATCATGAAGAGGTCCGCGATGCCGCACGGGCCTCGACCGGCGCAGGCGTCGCGCCGCGGCGCATCCACGTCACCCAGGCGATCACCGTCGATGCGGATGCCGTGCCGGCCGGCGAGACGCTGAAGGCGTGGATCCCCTATCCGCGGGCCCTGCCGGGGCAGCAGGAGGACATCCGCCTGGTCGGCAGCGTGCCGGCCCGCCACGTGCTCGCACCGGAGTCCGCCCTGCAACGCACGGTGTACCTGGAGAAGCCCGCGGTCGCCGGGCAGCCCACCGAATTCTCCGTCGAGTACGAGCTGACCGTGCAGGGCCGGCACCAGTGGATCGATCCCGCCCGCGTCACGCGCGAACCGCTGCCGCCGGAGCTGGCGGCCTACACGGCCGAGCGTCCCCCGCATATCGTGTTCACCGACGCGTTGCGGCGCTTCTCCCGGCAGGTCGTCGGCGACGAGGACAACCCCGCGCGCATCGCGCGCAAGCTGTTCGCCGCGGTCGACCGGATCCCGTGGGCCTCGGCGCGCGAATACTCGACGATCTCCAACATCAGCGACCATGCCCTGCGCACCGGCCATGCCGACTGCGGGCAGCAGACGCTGCTGCTGATGGCCCTGCTGCGGCTCAACGGCATCCCGAGCCGCTGGCAGTCGGGCATGGTCTATTCCGACGGCGACTACGACAACCTGCACGACTGGGGCTGGCTCTACCTGGCGCCCTATGGCTGGGTGCCGATGGACGTCACGACCGGCCTGCTCGACAGCGACGACCCGTCGCTCCGCTGGTTCTACCTGGGCGGACTGGACGCGTACCGGATCGCCTTCAACGACGATTTCTCGCGGGAATTCTTCCCGCCCAAGGAGCATTTCCGGTCGGAGACCGTGGACTCGCAGCGCGGCGAAGTGGAGTGGCCGGGGGGCAACCTCTACTTCGACCAGTGGGACTACCGCTTCACCGCGAAGGTCCTGCCGGGCAACGCCACCGCGCACCAGCAGGGACGCTGATCCATCCAACCACATCGACAAGCCCGGGGGATACACATGTACGGCACGGCATTCAAGAAGAGCGCGTTATTCGTGGCAATGGGCATCTGCCTGGCATCGCTGGCGCCAGGCATCGCCGTGGCGCAAAGCGTGAGTGGTGCCATCGCCGGACGCGCCAACGCAGGCGACCGGATCACCGTGACCAACACCGAGACCGGATTGTCGCGTTCGGTGTCGGCCAGTGCGGATGGCAGCTATCGACTCTCCCAGCTTCCGGTGGGCACGTACTCCCTGCAGGTCAGCCGTGACGGCCAGGCGCTGGGCGAGGCGGTGGACGTCGGTGTTTCGCTCGGCAACGCCACCACGATCAACCTGGGCAGCGACGGCGTGGTCAGCCTGTCCGCGGTGCAGGTCATCGGCTCGCGGGTCATCTCGCCTGTCGACGTGACCTCGACCGAGTCGGCCACCAACATCACCGCCGAGGAGATCGAACGCCTGCCGGTGGAGCGCGACGTGGCATCGGTGGCACTGCTGGCACCTGGCGTGGCGGGCGGCAGCGCCGGCTTCGGTGGCATCTCCTTCGGCGGTTCTTCCGTTGCCGAGAACGCGTTCTACATCAATGGCCTCAATGTCACCGACTTCTACAACCGGGTCGGGTTCTCGCAGGCGCCGTTCGATTTCTACCAGGAGTTCCAGGTCAAGACCGGCGGCTACTCGGTGGAGTACGGCCGCACCACCGGCGGCGTGGTGAACGCGATCGCGAAATCGGGCAGCAACGACTTCCACTACGGCGCCCGGCTGGTGATGGAACCCCGCGACTGGCAGTCCTCGGCCCGCGACAGCTACCTGGATGGCGACCGCTACCTGACCCGCAGCAAGGACAGCTCGGACCTGACCACGCTCAATGCCTGGGCGTCGGGGCCGATCATGAAGGACCGCCTGTTCTTCTTCGCGATGTACGAAGGGCGCGACGTGCAGCCGGAGAACACCAGCAACACCGGCACCAGCTTCACCAGGGGCGATTCCGACAACGGCTTCTGGGCCACCACCCTGGACTGGCAGCTCACCGACAACAACCTGCTGAGCCTGATGGCGTTCTCGAACCAGAACCGTGTCGACAGCGAAACCTACGCCTACGACTTCGACGCAGGCAAGCGCGGCGACAGGCTCAGCGAGTCCTACGCGGAGTCCGGCGGCGACAACTGGGCGCTGACCTGGACCTCGCACTTCACCGACAACCTGTCGATGAAGCTGATGCACGGCAGCAACGAGCGCAACAGCGTGGCGGCGTCGCCGAACGATGGCGACTGCAACTACGTGACCGCCGCCGCCGGCGTGGTCGACCCCGGCGTGCCGCTGGGATGCACCAACAACGCCACCATCTACGACCGCAACGACCAGCGCGAACAGACCCGGGCCGATTTCGAATGGGCGCTGGGCGACCACCTGCTGCGCTTCGGCCTGGACCGCGAGACCAATACCTCCGACCTCAGCCAGGATTACGCCGGCCCCGGCGGCATCCAGTACAACGTGTACACGACCACGCCCGGTGCCCAGATATCGGGCGCGGGCATCGTGCCCCCGGGCTACTACGCCTACGTCCGCGCGCGCCGCTATTCGATCTTCGGCGAGTTCGAAAGCCGCAACGAGGCCTTCTATCTGGAGGACAACTGGTCCGTCACCGACAACTTGGTGCTGAACCTGGGCATCCGCAACGAGACCTTCGACAACCGCGATGCCGAGGGTCGCACCTACATCGAGATGGACGACATGTGGGCGCCGCGTGCCGGCTTCGCCTGGGACATGAAGGGCGACGGGACCACCAAGCTGTTCGGCAACGTGGGGCGCTATTTCCTCCCGGTCGCGAACGTCATCAACATCAAGCAGGGCGGCGCGCTGCTGGACGAGCGCACCTACTACGGCTTCGACGGCTGGGATATCCAGGAACGCGACGGGGTGCAGTTCGCCGTGCCGATCCTGGGCACCGAGTTCGGCTTCGACGACAGCCAGGGTGACGGCACCGTCGGCGACCTGCGCGCGGAAGTCGACCGTGACATGGACCCGGTCTACCAGGACGAGCTGATCCTGGGCTTCCAGCAGCAGATCAACTCGACCTGGTCGTGGGGCGTGCGCGGCACCTACCGCAAGCTGCACAACGCCATCGACGACATCAACCTCACCGCCACCGAGTGCGGCCGGATCTCGAGCCGCTGGGTGATGGCCAACCCGGGCGAGGACGTGACCGTGTGGGGCGACACCGACTGCGATGGCGTCGACGATGGCTACCTCACCGTCGATACCTCGAAGATGGGCTACTGGACCGAAGCGGACAACTACGAGTTCATCGATGGCGAATGGGAGTACGTGGATTCCACCCCGACCGGGCAGCGCGGCTGGGTGAAGCCCAAGCGCACCTACAAGGCACTCGAGTTCCAGGTCGACCGCGCCTGGGACGGCAAGTGGGCCTTCAATGCCGCCTACACGCTGTCCTGGAACGAAGGCAACGCGGAAGGGCCGGTCAACACCGACACCAACTTCGGCGACACCGGGCGCACCGAGAACTTCGACGACCCCTTCGTCAACTACCGCGGCGACGGCCCGCTGGCGAACGACCACCGGCACCAGATCAAGCTTCGCGGCAGCTATGCCTTCAACGACCACTGGAACATGGGCGCGACGCTGGACGCGCGCTCGGGCGGCCCCATCACCGCGTTCGGCGTGGGCAACCCCTACAACTGGAAGAGCTACCACAGCTACTTCATCTGCGTGGACAACTGCACGCCACCCGAGGGCGCGCAGGAGGGCGATACCTGGAGCACCTCCGACCGCGTGTTCGAACATTCCCCCCGTGGCGGCGAAGGCAACATGCCGTGGATCGTCGACGTGGGCATGAGCCTGGGCTACCAGCGCAGCTTCTCGTTCGGTACGTTCGAGGCCAAGCTCTCCGTCTACAACCTGTTCAACCGCCAGGAGCCGGTATGGGTCTACCAGGACCTCGAGCCCGGTGTCGGCGATCGCGACGAATACTTCGGCAAGGAGCGCTTCCTGCAGTCGCCGCGTTATGGACAGTTGATGCTGGCGTGGCGCTACTGAGTCCGCCCATGCCCGTCCTTGCCGACCGGCGGGACGGGCGAGGTCCGCATGGGGCGGGTGGGGGCGCCCCGGCCTTCGCACGGCTCGTCGCCTGCCTGTGTCTGGCCGTCGCGCTGCCCCTGGGCGCGGACGCGGCGGAGTCGCCCGCAGGCGCGCGGGATCCCGCAGCGCTGGACCGCATCTTCGAAGAGGCCATGTCGCGCTACGCACTGCCCGGCATGGCCATGGGCGTGATCGAGAACGGGAACGTCGCCTACGTGCGCACCGGTGGCGAAACCATCGCCGGCAGCGGCGAGCCGATCACCCCGCGCACCCTGTTCAAGATCGCCTCCAACAGCAAGGCGATGACCGCGTCGCTGCTCGCACGCCAGGTCGATGCCGGCCTGCTGCATTGGGACGATCCGGTCGTGAAGCACCTGCCGGGTTTCCGGATGCACGACCCCTGGGTCACGCGCGAAATGCAGGTGCGCGACCTCCTGGTCCACAACTCCGGCCTGCCGGAGGGGGCGGGGGACCTGATGCTGTGGCCCGAGCCGAACCACTTCGAGCGCGCCGACATCATCGCCGGCCTCGCGTACCTGCAACCCGAGCGCAGCTTCCGGTCGGGCTACGCCTACGACAACCTGATGTACGTGGTGGCCGGGGAGGTCGCCGCGGCCGTGGGCGGCGCGTCCTACGAGGCCCTGGTGCGGCGCGAAGTCTTCCAGCCGCTCGGGCTCTCCCGTTGCCGGGTGGGCGAATGGTCGCGCGAGGAGGCCGGCAGCGTCGCACAGCCGCACATGCAGGCGGCCTCCGGCAACGTCGCCATCCGCACCGACGGCGACACGGTGCAGGCGATCACCTCGGCCGCCGCCGGCGGCATCCGTTGCAGCCTGGACGACATGCTGGCGTGGGCGTCGAACTGGCTGGACCCGACGCCGGCGCAACGCGCGTGGCTCTCGGCGGAGCAGCGTCGCGAGGTGTGGACCGGCCACACCATCCTCCCGGTGTCCGCGCGCAACCGCGAATGGGATGGCACGCACTTCCGGGCGTATGGTTACGGCTGGCGGCTCGCCGACGTGGACGGCGAATGGACCGTTTCGCACACTGGCACGCTGTCGGGGATGTATTCGGTTCTGATGCTGCTGCCGGACCGGCAGTCCGGCTTCGTGGTGATGATCAATGGCAATGGCGGCGCGGCGCGGACGGTATTGACGTCGGCCCTGCTGAAATACTTCACGAGCCCAGGTGCGAACGACGGCATCTCCGCGTTCGCCGGACGGCTGGCGGACGAGGCCGGCGAAGGCGCGGTGTCGCGGGTGCCCGATACGTCGGCGCGGGTGGCCGCGACCGCCCGGGGCCTTGACGGTCGCCTGGGCGTGTACCGCGATCCGTGGTTCGGCGAGGTGTCGGTCTGCGCTGGAGCGGAGGGGGTGCGCTTCCAGTCGGCGAAGTCGCCGTTGCTGTCGGGGCGGGTGATGCAGGTCGGCGACCGCAGCCTGGTCGACTGGGATGACGACACGGTCGACCTGGAAGCCTGGATGGATTTCCACGAGGACGGCCCGGTCGTGCGCATGAGCATGGCCAAGCTCGATCCCGATGGCGATTTCAGTTCGGACTACGAAGACCTGGATTTCCAGCGGATCGGCGACTGCGACTGAGTCCCGCGGCGCACGGACCGTGGCTCATGCCTCCCCCGGGTCCCGTCCTCGAACAGGTCGGTCTGGGCGGTCTCGCCTTCCGTGTCGATGAAGCCCGAGACCCCTACGCCGACCAGGCGATAGAGCGTGTCGGCGGGAAGGTCGACGCGCTGGCGCAGCGCGCAGGCGACATCGCCCAGGCCCGCCGCGCTGTCGGGCAGCGCCGGCAAGGTCAGGCTGCGGGTGAGGATGCGGAAGTCGGCGGTCTTGAGCTTCAGGACGACCGTGCGGCCGATCCGTTGCGGGTCGCGTGCGCGTTCGCGCTGGTAGCCGGCCCAGGTCTTGTCGGCCAGGCGCCGGATGTGCGGTTCCAGCGAGGCCAGGGGCAGGTCCTCCGCGAAGGTGTCTTCCGACGACACCTGCATGGTCGGGCGCTCCGGCTGCACGGGATTGTCGTCCACGCCCATCGACAGGCGGTGCAGGCGCGCGCCCCATCGACCGAACATGCGTTCCAGCTCCACCTGGCCGAGGGCGCGGAGGTTGCCCACCGTGGCGATGCCCAGGCGTGCCAGGCGGCGCTCGGTGACCTGTCCGACACCGGGCAGGCGGCCCACCGGCAGCGGCAGCAGGAAGGCCTCGACATCGCGTGGGCGCAGCACGAACTGGCCATCGGGCTTGCGCCAGTCCGACGCGATCTTGGCGAGGAACTTGTTGGGCGCGATCCCGGCGGACGCGGTCAGGCCCGTCTCGTCCCGGATCGCCATGCGGATCGCCTCGGCGGTCGCGGTGGCCGACGGCATGGCGGTCTTGGTCTCGGTGACGTCCAGGTAGGCTTCGTCCAGCGAGAGCGGTTCGACCAGATCGGTGTGGCGGGCGAAGATCCCGCGGATCTGCCGCGAGACGGCCTTGTAGCGTGGGAAATCCGGCGGCACGAACACGGCGTGCGGACACAGCCGCTCCGCGCGCACCGCGGGCATCGCCGAACGCACGCCGTACTTGCGCGCTTCGTAACTGGCGGCGCAGACCACCGAACGCGCGCCGCGCCAGGCCACCACGACCGGCTGCCCCTTCAGTTCCGGCGCATCGCGTTGTTCCACCGATGCGTAGAACGCATCCATGTCGACATGCACGATCTTGCGGGGCGGGGCAACGGGCACGGGCGGGGGCGTCGGGATCCAGGGGGCACGATACCGTGTCCTGCTGACAGCGGCTGTCAGCAGGATGCGAGGGTCGCGTGCCGGGGCCGCCCCCGGGTGCCGGCGTCAGGGATGGTAGTCGGGGTCCGGCGGCTGGGCGGGCGCCATCGCCACGACCTGGGGCGTGGTCGGCGTGCTCCAGTCGTCCACGCCGGCGATCCAGGCGTTGCCCGCGAAGCGGTCCCAGCGCGCCTGGTCGGCGTTCCAGGCGTAGTGGACGTGGGCGCGGACGGTGATCGGATCGAGCTGCGGGACGGGTACGTTCGCCCACTGCACCGTCAAGGTGTACTGGTAGCCGCGCTGCGCCCAGGCATCCTGCGGGACCTGGGCGAAGATCGGGTTGGGGCCGTAGGGCGGCGGATTGCCCAGCAGGGCGGTGGCGGCGTCGATCCTGCGCCGGTGGGGAGGCACGTAGGCCATGGGGATACCTCGACGGTTGGGAAGGGGTGGTTGAAGCCGCGTGTCGCGTCCCGCGATGCGGCGACCCCTTTCCAAACGTCCGGCCTCCCGTGCCGTGAAGCCGGCGACCTCAGACCAGCCCGGTCGCGTAGAACAGCCCGATGATGAAGAACACCGCCAGTGTCTTGATGATCGTGATCGCGAAGACATCCTTGTAGGCCTGGCGGTGGGTGAGACCGGTGACCGCGAGCAGGGTGATCACCGCGCCGTTGTGGGGCAGGGTGTCCATGCCACCGGAGGCCATCGCCGCGACCCGGTGCAGCACCTCCATCGGGATGCCGGCGGCGTTGGCGTTGGCGATGAAGGTGTCCGCCATCGCCGCCAGGGCGATGCTCATGCCGCCGGAGGCCGAGCCGGTGATGCCCGCCAGCGCCGTGACGGTCACCGCCTCGTTGACCAGCGGGTCGGGGATGGACCCCAGCGCGTTGGCCACGACGAGGAAGCCGGGCAGGGCGGCGATCACCGCGCCGAAGCCATATTCCGACGCGGTGTTCATGGAGGCCAGCAGGGCGCCGCCGATGGCGCTCCGGGTGCCGTCGGCGAAGCTGGCCATGACCGGTTTCCAGGCGAACGCGATCACCGACAGGATGCCGACCAGCAGCGCCGCTTCGACGGCCCAGATCGCGGCGATCTTCGACACCTCCTGCACCACCGGCGCCGCATCGCCGACCACCGCGGGGTCGAAGCTGTGGGACTCGCCGTAGACGCGCGGGATCCACACCGTGAACAGCTTGTTGGCCACGCCCACCAGCACCAGCGGCAGTATCGCGACGAAGGGGTTGGCCAGCTTGCCGGCGGTGAATGCGGCCGGCTCGTTGAGCAGGGTCGCCGGGTCGCCGTAGCCTTCGCCGGCCCTGGCGGCCTTCCGTCGGCGCGACTCCAGGTAGGTCATGCCCAGGATCAGGATGAACACGCCGCCCAGCGTGCCCAGCACGGGCGCGGCCCAGGAGGTGGTGCCGAAGAAGGCGGTGGGGATGATGTTCTGGATCTGCGGCGTGCCGGGCAGGGCGTCCATGGTGAAGGTGAAGGCACCCAGCGCGATCGTGCCCGGGATCAGCCGCTTGGGGATGTCGCTCTGGCGGAACAGCTCGGCGGCGAACGGATAGACCGCGAACACCACCACGAACAGCGACACCCCGCCATAGGTCAGCAGCGCGCAGACCACCACGATGGACAGCATCGCGCGCTGCGCGCCCAGCAGCCTGATGGTCGAGGCCACGATCGACTTCGAGAAACCGGACAGCTCGATCAGCTTGCCGAAGATCGCGCCCAGCAGAAACACCGGGAAGTAGAGCTTGATGAAGCCGACCATCTTGTCCATGAACAGGCCGGTGAACATCGGCGCGACCAGGCTGGGATCGGTCAGCAGCACCGCCCCCAGCGCCGCCACCGGTGCGAACAGGATCACGCTGTAGCCGCGGTACGCGACGAACATCAGGAAGCACAGCGCCCCCAGTACGATCAGAAACTCCATTCCACGCTCCCCGCCGCCCTGCCGGGCCTTTCGACAGTCCGGAGTCTCGGCAACCCGGCGTCCGCTGGGCATTGTCCGAAGGTACAGCAGCCGCGCCGCGCGCCCGCTCCTAGTCTGTGCTCCATGACGGGGAGCCCCGTCGTTCCACTGCACACGACATTCCGACATCGGTTGGCACCTGGGGAGAGGACACGCATGAACCGCAAACACCTGAGCATCGCCATCACCTGCGCACTGCTGGCACCGAGTGCCTGGGCGCAGGACGCCGGCACCACCGCGGCGCAGGGCGAGCGCGCCGCGGCGACCCTCGACGCGGTCACGGTGACCGCCCGCAAGCGCGAGGAGACCCTGCAGGAAGTGCCGGTCGCCGTCACCGCGTTCACCGCCGACGCCCTCGACAGGCTCGATGTCGAGGACCTGTCCGACCTGGACGCGCAGGTGCCCAACCTGACGATCTATGCCGCTCGCGGCTCCAGCAGCACGGTCACCGCCTACATCCGGGGCATCGGCCAGTCCGATCCGTTGTGGGGCGTCGACCCCGGTGTCGGCATCTACCTCGACGACGTCTATATCGCCCGCCCGCAGGGCGCGCTGCTCGACGTGTTCGACGTGGACCGCATCGAAGTGCTGCGCGGCCCGCAGGGTACGCTCTATGGCAAGAACACCATCGGCGGCGCGATCAAGTACATCTCGCGCGGCCTGCCGGCCAGCACCGACGGCTTCGCCTCGGTCACCGCGGGTAGCAACGGGCAGCTCGACGTCAAGGCCGCCCTGGGCGGCTCGTTCGGCGGCAACGATGCCCTGCGCGGGCGGATCTCGGTCGCCAGCCTCAACCGCGACGGCTACGGCGAGAACCGGATCACCAAGCAGGACGTGAGCGACAAGGAGATCCTGACCCTGCGTGCCGAACTGGGCGCCTACGTCAGCGACGATTTCGACATCCGTTTCGCCTACGACTGGATGGACGACCAGTCCGGCGTGCGCGGGGCGAAGATGCTCGCGCCCAACCCGTTCGCACCCGGTTATGCGCCGCTCGACGACCGCTACGACGTGCGCAATGGCATGCCGAACGTCAACGACACCGACATGCAGGGCCTGTCGGCGACCGCCAACTGGCGCGTCAACGACGACTGGTCGGCGAAGTACGTCATCGCCAAGCGCGAATCCGACACCGAGACCAACATCGACTTCGACACCCTGCCCAACACGATCGCCGACGTGAAGGCGTTCTACAGCGACGAGCAGGTCAGCAACGAGCTGCAGGTCAACTACGACGCAGGCGGCCGTGCGCGCGGCGTCATGGGC
>JAUIJO010000032.1 GCA_030431185.1 Gammaproteobacteria bacterium
CGAACCCCGCGTGTACTACCTCAACGTCCCCTACCGGGACCAGTCGGGCCTGCCGGCCTTCGACACCCGGCCGATGACCTACAGCTGGGGCCAGCTGTTCCGCGACAACCGCTATACCGGCGCCGATCGCCAGACCGATGCCAACCAGATCACCACGGCCCTGACCACCCGCCTGATCAGCGAGGCCGATGGCCGCGAGCGCCTGGCCGCCAGCATCGGCCAGATCCAGTACCTGGACGACGTGCGCACGACGCTGGGGCGCGAGCAGCCGATCGAGAAGGGCAAGTCGGCCTGGATCGCCGACGTCAGCGTGTCCCCCAACGACCGCTGGAACATCGACGCCGGCTACCAGTGGGATCCCAAGTTCAGGGGCGAGGACCTCGCCAGCCTGCGGGTGCGCTACCTGCTCGACAACAGCGGCGTCGTCAACGTGGGCTACCGCTATCGCCTGGACCCCAGCAGCCGCGAGGACCTGCTGGAACAGGTCGACTTCTCGTTCCTGTACCCGGTCAACGAGAACTGGAGCCTGGTGGGCCGCTATTACTACTCCCTGCTGGACGACAAGTTGCTGGAATCCATCGCCGGCGTGCAGTGGGAGAGCTGCTGCCTGGCCGTGCGCCTGATCGCCCGCCGCTACATCCGCAACCGCGACGGCGACCTGAACGATTCCCTGCGGCTCGAGTTCGAGCTCAAGGGCCTGGGCTCGGCCGGCCAGAAGACGGAGCGCGAGTTGCGCCGTGCTATCCTCGGCTATGACCGTGACGACCTGTACCTGGTCCCGCCGTCCCTCATCACCGACGGCAACGTCGAATCGTCTCCTGATCCGATCCTATGAAGAAACTCCTCGCCTGCGCCCTCGCCGCGGCCCTGCTCGCGCCCACCGTCCAGGCCCAGCAGTCCCCGTCCCCGGGGCAGACCCAGCCCATCGACAGCATCGTCGCCATCGTCGACGAGGATGTCGTGCTGCGCACCGAGCTCGACCGCGCCATGCAGAACATCCTCTCGCAGTACGCGGGACGTGAAGCGCAGTTGCCGCCGCGGGACGTGCTCGAGCGCCAGGTCATCGAGCGGCTGGTGCTGCTGAAGCTGCAGGTGGCGCGCGCCGAGAGCTCCGGCGTGCGGGTCACCAGCCAGGAAGTGGACCAGGCGCTGGCCAACATCGCCGGCCAGAACGGCATCAGCATGGACCAGCTCAACGCCCAGCTGACGCGCGACGGCAGCACCGTCGAGGAATTCCGGGCCTCGGTCCGCGACGAGCTGCTGGTGCAGAAGCTGCGCCAGCGCTACGCGCAGACCCGCGTGTCGGTCAGCGACGCCGAGATCGACGCCGCGATGGAAGCCCAGCAGGCCGGCGGCATCCAGTACCACCTGGCGCATATCCTCGTCGCCCTCCCCGAGGGCGCGACGCCGGAGCAGATCAAGACCGCGCAGGGCAAGATCGACGGCATCAAGTCGCTGCTGGACCGCGGCGAGATGGACTTCGCGGCCGCCGCCGTGCGGTACTCCGACAGCCCCAATGCCCTCGAGGGCGGCGACCTGGGCTGGCGCGGGGGCGACGAGATCCCCAGTGCCTTCGTCCAGATGGTCAGCCAGATGAGCCCGGGGCAGGTCAGCGACCCGCTGCGCGGCCCGAGCGGCTTCCAGCTGCTGCAGATGGTCGAGTCCCGCGACGCCAGCCAGGACGCCAACGCGCAGACGGTCACCCAGTACAAGGCCAGCCACATCCTGGTCCGTGTCGACGATCAGACCAGCGACGCCGAGGCCAAGGCGAAGATCGACACCCTTGCCGCCCGCCTCGCCGGGGGTGCCGACTTCGCCGAGCTCGCAGGCCAGGAGTCGCAGGACCTCAACAGCAAGGTCCGCGGCGGCGACCTGGGCTGGTTCAACGCCGATGCCTTCGGGCTCGAGTTCGGCGGCCAGATCACACGACTGGGGGACGGCGAAGTCTCCGAGCCGTTCCGCACGGCCACCGGCTGGCACATCATCAAGCGCACCGGCTCGCGCCAGACCGACGTCAACGCGCAGAACAAGCGCAACCAGATCGCCGAGACCATCGGTCGTCGCAAGCTGGAAGACGAATGGAACCGCTACCTGCGTGAACTGCGGGGCGAAGCCTATGTCGATATCCGGGTCGGCCCGCAGGCCAGCGCAGGCGACGCCGCCACCGGCGGCTGACATGCCGCCCGTGCCCCGGCTCGCGCTGGTGCCCGGCGAGCCGGCCGGCGTCGGGCCGGAACTCTGCGTGCGGCTCGCCCAACGTCCGCGCGACTATTCCCTCACCGCCTTCGGCGATGCCCGCGTCCTGCGGGAGGCCGCCGGGCGACTGGACCTGCCACTGTCGCTGGACGCGGCGGGCACCACCGCCGGCACGCTGGCCCTGCGCGACGTCCCCAACCGCGTCGCCAGCCTCCCCCGCCGCCTGGACCCGCGCAATGCCCAGGCCGTGATCGACGCCCTGCGGCAGGCGGCGGACGGCTGCCTTGCCGGCGAGTTCGATGGTTTGGTGACCGGCCCCATGCACAAGGCCGCGATCAACGAGGGCGGCATCGCCTACACCGGCACCACCGAACTGCTGGCCGACCACGCCGGCTGCGAGGTGGTGATGATGCTGGCCAACCCCGTCGTTCGGGTCGCGCTGGCCACCACCCACCTGCCCCTGCGCGAGGTCGCGGATGCGATCACCGCGCCCGCGCTCGAACGCACGCTGCGCCTGCTGCATGCGGCCATGCGCCGGGACTTCGGACTGGCCGACCCGGTGGTCGCGGTGCTTGGCCTCAACCCCCACGCGGGGGAGGCCGGCCACCTGGGACGCGAGGAAATCGAGGTCATCGAGCCGGTCATGGCCGTGTTGCGCGCCGAAGGCATGCGCCTGGAAGGCCCGCTGCCCGCCGATACGGCCTTCCTGCCGGGCAAGCTGCGCGCTTTCGACGCCGTGCTGGCGATGTACCACGACCAGGGCCTCCCCGTCCTCAAGTACAGCGGCTTCGAACAGGCCGTGAACATCACCCTCGGGCTCCCCTACCCCCGCGTGGCGGTCGACCATGGCACGGCCCTGGACCTGGCCGGCAGCGGCCGTGCCGACCCCTCCAGCCTGTTCGCCGCGGCCGATGCCTGCGCCGGCTTCGCCCGCGCACGCCTTGCCCGCCTACGCACGGAAACATCCCGATGAACCGACGACCCGGCACCGACGCCCGCGGCTTCAACAAGGAAGCCAAGAAGGGACTGGGCCAGCACTTCCTGCATGAGCGGGGGATCATCGACAAGATCGTGCAGGCCGTGAACCCGAAGGACGACGACCGCCTGGTCGAGATCGGCCCGGGCCAGGGCGCGATCACCTTCCCGCTGCTCGATCGCCACGGCAGGCTGACGGTGATCGAGTTTGACCGCGACCTGATCTTCCCGCTGACCGAGGCCGCGCGGGCGCATGGCACGCTGCGGATCATCCACCGCAACGTGCTCGACGTGGATTTCACCGCGCTGGCCGGCGAAGAGGGGCCGCTGCGACTGGTGGGCAACCTGCCCTACAACCTGTCCTCGCCGATCCTGTTCCACGCACTGGAGCACGCGGCGGTCATCCGCGACATGACCTTCATGCTGCAGAAGGAGGTCGTCGACCGGATGGCGGCCGGCCCGGGCAGCAAGGTCTACGGCCGCCTGAGCGTGATGCTGCAGGCCAGCTGCGAGGTCATCCCGCTGTTCAACGTGCCGCCGGGGGCGTTCACCCCACCGCCCAAGGTCGACTCGGCGGTGGTCCGCCTGGTCCCCCGGCCGGCGGACAGCATCGGCGTGGACGACCCGGTCCGCTTCGCCGCCGTGGTCCGCGACGCCTTCGGCCAGCGGCGCAAGACCCTGCGCAACGCCCTCTCGCAGCAATGCAGCGCCGCCGAGATCGAAGCGGCCGGGATCCGCCCCGACCTGCGCGCCGAGCAGCTCGACGTCGCCGATTTCATCCGCCTCGCCAACCGCCCGCACGACTGAACGCGCTGCAGCGCGCCCGGCTCATCGCCCGCGCCGCGCCGGGTACACTGTCACCATGAACCACCCGACCGAATACGTCTTCGACATCGAAGTCGCCACCCGCTACCTCGACGACCAGTCCGAACCCGACCAGGACCGCTACGTCTTCGCCTACACCATCAACATCCGCAACCGCGGTCCGGTGCCCGCCCGCCTGCTCGGCCGCCACTGGATCATCACCGACGCCAACGGCAAGGTGCAGGAAGTCGAAGGCGAGGGCGTGGTCGGCGAGCAGCCCTGGCTGCAACCGGGCGAGGCCTTCGAGTACACCTCCGGGGCGATGCTGGAAACCGACCTGGGCACGATGGAAGGCCACTACCAGATGCTGGCCGACGACGGCACGCACTTCGACGCGCCCATCCCCGCGTTCACCCTGACCGTGCCGCGCACGCTGCACTGAAGGGAGAGGCAGGATGAGCATCTGGGCCATCGGCGACCTGCAGGGTTGCTATGACGCCACCCAGCGCCTGCTGGAGAAGATCGCGTTCGACCCGGCCCGCGACAGGCTGTGGTTCTGCGGCGACCTGGTCAACCGCGGCGGGCAGTCGCTGGAAACCCTTCGACTGGTGCACTCCCTGCGCGAGCAGTGCGCGGTGGTGCTGGGCAACCACGATCTGTCGTTGCTGGCGATCGGCCAGCGCAGCGAGGAAGAGCAGCGCAAGGTCAACCCCGACCTGCAGCGCGTGGTGCTCGCCGAGGACCGCGACGTCCTGCTTGAGTGGCTGCGGATGCAGAAGCTGTGCCATGTCGACCGCAAGCTCGGCTGGATGATGGTGCACGCGGGCCTGGCGCCGAAATGGACGCCGGCGATGGCCGAGCGCCATGCCCGCGAGGTCGAACAGAAGCTGCAGGGCGACCAGTTCCGGCGCCTGCTCAAGAACATGTACGGCGACGGGCCGGTCTGGAACCCCCGCCTGACCGGGATGGACCGGCTGCGCGCGATCATCAACATCATGACCCGGCTGCGTTACTGCACGCCGCGCGGCCGCATCTCCTTCGAAGAAAAGGGGATGCCGGGCACCCAGCCCGCCGGGCTGTACCCCTGGTTCGAGGTGCCGGGCCGCGCCGAGCGCGAACTGAAGATCGTCTGCGGCCACTGGTCGACCCTGGGCCTGTTCATGGGCTACGGCATCCATGCGCTG
This sequence comes from Gammaproteobacteria bacterium, assembly GCA_030431185.1. GTDB lineage: Bacteria > Pseudomonadota > Gammaproteobacteria > Xanthomonadales > Xanthomonadaceae > Marilutibacter. The sequence continues at coordinate 5,160 of JAUIJO010000032.1, forward strand.
GACACCGGCGCGGTCTGGGGCGGCAAGCTCACCGCACTGCAACTGGACGGCGACGAGGTGCGCATCGTGCAGGTGCCCGGGCGCGACCACCCCGCCCCGCCGCCCCGCCAGCGGAACAAGCCACGCCCCGAGCGGGATCGAAGTCCGCGTCGCTGAACGCGCCGGGGCGATGCGAGGCGCGATTCCGCGCCTGGGGGCGCCCCCCCAGAGGCCTCGGCACATGCCCGGCATCACGGGCGATGCGCGACGGCCGCTTCAGGCGCGCTCGTAATCCACGAAGGCGTAGGCGAAGGCATGGCGGTCGTCGGCCGCATGCGTTTCGCGTGACACCGCGCGCCACGCGCCGGGATCGAAGCGCGGGAAGAAGGCGTCGGCACCCTCGACCGCGGTGTCCACGTGGGTGAGCCGCAGGCGCGTGGCCCTCGGCAGGCACAGGGCATAGACCTCGCCCCCGCCGATCACGCACAGGCGCTGGGCGCCGTCGGTGCGCGCGAGGTCCAGCGCCTCGTCGACGCTTGCGACCGCTTCCATGCCCTCGAAGGGCACCCGCCCACTGCGGGTCAGCACCAGGTTGCGGCGACCGGGAAGCGCGCGCCCGAGCGATTCGGCGGTCTTCCGGCCCATCAACAACGGTTGGCCCAGGGTGATGGCCTTGAAGCGCTTCAGGTCCGCGGGCAGTCGCCAGGGCAGGTCGTTGTCGCGGCCGATCGCATGGTTCCGGTCGAGCGCGGCCACCAGGACCAGTTCCACCGGCGTCGCCCCATCGTGGCTCAAACAGCCACCGGCGCCTTGATCGCCGCCTGCGGTGCATAGCCCTCGATCGCGATGTCCTCGTAGCGGAAACCGAAGATGTCGTCGACGTCGGGGTTCAACACCAGCCTGGGCAAGCTGCCCGGCGTGCGCGAGAGCTGTTCGCGCGCCTGCTCGAAATGATTGGAATACAGGTGCGCGTCGCCCAGCGTGTGCACGAAATCGCCGACGCCCAGCCCGCAGACCTGGGCCACCATGTGGGTCAGCAGGGCATAGCTGGCGATGTTGAACGGGACGCCCAGGAAAATGTCGCCGCTGCGCTGGTAGAGCTGGCAACTGAGCTTGCCGTCCACCACGTAGAACTGGAACATCGTGTGGCAGGGCATCAGCGCCATGTCGGGCAACTGGGCCACGTTCCATGCCGATACGACCAGGCGCCGCGAATCCGGGTTCCGGCGGATCTCGTCCACCACCCAGCGGATCTGGTCGATCTCCCCGCCATGTCCGTCTGGCCAGTGCCGCCACTGGTGGCCATACACGGGTCCGAGGTTGCCTTCGGCGTCCGCCCACTCGTCCCAGATCGACACCTTGTTGTCCTTCAGGTAGGCGACGTTCGTGTCGCCCTGCAGGAACCACAGCAGCTCATGCACGATCGAGCGCAGGTGCAGCTTCTTGGTGGTGACCAGCGGGAAGCCCTCGGCGAGGTCGAAGCGCATCTGCCAGCCGAACACGCTGCGGGTGCCGGTTCCGGTGCGGTCGCCCTTGTCGGTACCGTGTTCGAGGACGTGACGCAGCAGGTCGAGGTACTGGCGCATCGTTTACTCCTGTACGGCGGCGGGACGGGGCTCGAGGGTCGGCGCCCGGCGCGAGCGCCACAGCCAGTAGAGCCCCAGCAGGATCAGCGGGGTGCTCAGCACCTGCCCCATGGTCAGCCAGCCGAACGCCAGGTAGCCCAGCTGGGCGTCGGGCACGCGCACGAACTCGACCAGGAAGCGGAAACAGCCATACAGCAGCGCGAACAGGCCCGATACCGCGTAGCGCGGCCTGGGACGGCTGGAGAACCACCACAGCACCACGAACATCGCCAGCCCCTCGAGGGCGGCTTGGTAGAGCTGCGAAGGATGGCGCGCGAAGGCATCGAGGCTGCCATTGGCATGCAGCTCGCGCAGCCGGTCGAGCGGCATCGAGGCATACGGCTGCGGCAGGCCGGTCGGGAAGATCACGCCCCAGCCCGCCTCGGTCTGCTTGCCCCACAGTTCACCGCCGATGTAGTTGCCCAGCCGGCCGAAGCCCAGCCCCGGCGGCACCAGCGGGGCCACGAAATCCATCACGTCGAAGAAGTGCAGGCGATGCCGGTGCGACCACCACAGGGCCGCCACCAGCACGCCGATGAGGCCGCCATGGAAGCTCATGCCGCCCTCCCAGACCCGGAACAGCATCAGCGGGTCCTGCAGCAGGGCATCGAACGCATAGAAGAAGACATAGCCCAGGCGCCCGCCGAGCACCACGCCGAGCATCCCGTAGAACAGCAGGTCGCCGAATCCCTGTTCGTCGACGCCCGGCAGGCGGCCGGCGCGGATGCGGCGACGGCCCAGCCACCAGGCGGTGCCGAAGCCCAGCAGGTACATGATCCCGTACCAGTGGACGCTCAACGGACCGATCTCGAAAGCGATCGGGTCGATCTGGTGCAGGACGGTCATGCGCGACTACGGCTCCGGGAAGGGCGATGCATCCTATTGTGCCCGACCGGGGCGGCCATCTGGGGGACGCGGCCTGGCGTCCGGGCCGGACGGTTCATAGCAGGTGGGGGTCGTCGGGCAATTCGTTGGCGTCGGCGGCCCCCGCCTCGCGTGGATAGTGCACGGCGACCAGGTCGGACAACGCCCGGATCCCGGCAAGCACGGCCTCCTCCGGCTCGCCGGCGCGCATGCGCGCTTCCATCCGCGCGCAGACATCGCGCCACTGCGCATCGCCCACGCGCCCGTCGTAGCCGCGGTCGGCGACGATCTCGATGCGATGGTCGGCCAGCAGCAGGTACAGCAACACCCCGTTGTTGGCCGCCGTGTCCCACACCCGCAGCTGCGAGAACACCTCGTGGGCGCGCGTACGGGCATCGATGCCGGACCAGACGGCCCCGGGCGACAGCGCCGCCTCCACCGCGAAGCAGATCTCGCCATGGTGCCGGCGCTCGCACTCGACCACGGTCTGGGTGATCCGCGCGAGGCATTCGGCCGGGAACAGTCGCTGCGAAGGACGCGCGAACACATGCCTGGCGATCCGTTTCAAACGTCCCATGGCGATCTCACCAGCTCCCCGAGGCGCCACCGCCTCCACTCATGCCACCGCCGCCCGACCAGCCGCCCCCGCCCCGGGAGCCTCCCGGGGATCCGCCGCCCCAACCGCCCCCGCCTCCGAAGCCGCCCCAGCCGCTGTCGCGCGCGAAGCGCCCGCCGCGACCGCCGCCGCTGGCCAGCCCGATGAAAAAGCCCAGGGCCGCGCCCAGGCCGCCGACCAGCATCGCCGACGACACCAGCCAGGCAATGCCGCCGGACAAGGCGCCGCCGACCATGCCGCGCGGGAAGGCGGGGACCCGGCCGAAGATGGCGCGGGCGAGTTGCGCCACGACGAATGCGGCGAACAGCGCGCCCAGCCAGTTGCCGCCCATGCCGCCGTCGCCGGCATCGCGGCTCTCGACCATCGGCGCCGGCAGCGGTTCACCCTCCACCAGTCCGGCCAAGGCCGCGGTCGCATCGTCGATGCCGCCGGCGAAGTCCCCGGCGCGGAAGCGCGGGACGAGGTATTCCTGGATCACGCGGTGGGCGGTGGCGTCCGGGATCGCGCCCTCCAGCCCGTAGCCCACTTCGATATGCACCCGCCGATCATCCTTGGCGACCACCAGCAACAGGCCATCGTTCACGCCTTCCCGCCCCGGCTTCCACTGCTCGAACACCCGCACCGCGTACTGGGCGATGTCCTCCGGCGACGTCGTCGACACCATCAGGACCTGGAGCTGGCTCCCCTTGGATGCCTGCAGTGCGAGGGCCCGCGACTCGAGCGACTGCCGCGTCGCGGCGTCCAGCGTACCCGTGGTGTCGACCACCGGGCCGTCCAGCGCCGGGATCGGCGCCAGGGCCTGCGCCCACGCGGACGGCGCCCAGGCCAGGCAGGCCGCCAACAGCAGGATCCAGCATGCCGGCAAGAGGCCGGGGCGCACCGGCGCTCAGCCTCCGGCCGGTGCGTTGCGCCCGAAATCCACGGCGGGCGCCTGCTGGATCGCCGCCTCGTCCTCGACGCTGAAATTGGGCTTGGGGTCGTAACCGAAGACCATGGCCGTCAGGTTGGTCGGGAATTGCCGGATGAAGGTGTTGTAGTCCTGGACCGCCTGGATGTAACGCTGGCGCTCCACGGTGATCCGGTTCTCGGTGCCTTCCAGCTGGGCCTGCAACTGCAGGAAGTTCTGGTCCGCCTTCAACTGCGGGTAGGCCTCGCTCACCAGCAGGAGGCGGCCGATCGCACTCTGCAATTGCCCCTGCGCCTGCTGGAACTGCGCGACCGACGCGGGATCATCGGCATCGACGTTGATGCTGCCGACCCTGGCCCGTGCTTCGGCGACCTCGGTGAACACCGCCTCCTCGTGCTCGGCGTAGCCCTTCACCGTCGCCACCAGGTTCGGCACCAGGTCGGCGCGGCGCTTGTAGACGTTGAGCACCTGCGACCACGCCGCGCTCACCGCTTCGTCCTTCTGCTGGATGCTGTTGTAGCCGCATCCGCCCAGGGACAGGGCGAGGACGAACACCAGCACCGCCCTGAGGGCCGGCGGCAACGATATCCCGGATGACGCGTGGCGCTGTACGGTCATGGCAGTGCTTCCCGATGGCGGTGACGCGCACGATTGCACCACTGCCGTGAGCGCGGCGCAACGCCCGCCCGTCCACGCCACCCCGGCACGGCGGTTCAGGCCCGGCCGAGCCGCTCCTGCTCGCGTCGCTTGGCCCACAGGTTGAGGCATTCGACCAGGGCCGAGAAGCCCATCGCGCCATAGATGTAGCCGCGCGGGATGTGCTGCTCGAAGCCGTCGGCGATCAGGTAGACGCCCACCAGCACGATGAAGGCCAGGGCGAGCATCTTGATCGTGGGGTTGTTGTCGATGAACTGGCCCAGCGGACGCGCGGCCAGCAGCATCACGCCCACGGCGAGCAGGATGGCCACCACCATGATGACGCGCTGGTCGGCCAGGCCCACCGCGGCGATCACCGAATCGAGCGAGAACACGATGTCGATGACCGCGATCTGGGCGATGACCATGCCGAACGACGCGGCCGGCTTGGCATGCACGTCCTCGGAGTCGGGCTCGCCGTGCACCAGGTCGCGTATTTCCATGGTGCCCTTCACCAGCAGGAACCCGCCGCCCACGATCAGGACGAGGTCGCGCACGGAAATGCCCTGTCCGAACACGCTGAACAGGTCGTGGGTCAGGCCGGCCAGCCAGGCCAGCGTCAGCAGCAGGCAGATGCGCGAGACACAGGCCACCGCGATGCCGAACTTGCGCGCGACCTCGCGCCGATGCAGTGGCAGCTTGCTGACCGCGATCGAAATGAACACCAGGTTGTCGATGCCCAATACGATCTCGATGGCACTGAGCGTGAAGAGCGTGATCCAGGCATTGGGATCGGTCAGCAGTTCAATCACGGGGCTTCCGCGGGTTTCGTCCGGCAAGGCCCCCCATTCTAGAACAGCCGGGGCAGGAGGATGCTGGCCCAGACCAGGAGTACGTTCATCATCACCACGAACACCGCCGCCGATCCCATGTCCTTGGCCCGGCCCGCCATGAAGTGGTGCTCGTCGCCGAAGCGGGCGATCACCGCCTCCACGGCGGAGTTGAGCAGCTCCACGCTGAGCACGAGCAGCATCGAGCCCACCAGCAGCACGCGTTCGACCGGCGTCTCGCCCAGCCAGACCGCCACCGGCGCCAGCGCCACGAACAGGCATACCTCGAGGCGGAAGGAGGATTCGTGCAGCCAGGCGGCCTTCAGGCCCTGCATCGACCAGACGGTGGCCTTGAAGATGCGGCGCGGGCCGCGGGGCAGGTGTCCGAATTCATCGGCCATGGCGAACGGGGCTCCGGGGGGCGGCATGGGCGCGCGGGCGCTGGAAGAGGGGCGCGGTCGGCACGGCGTGCGCCGCCTCCCACGGCGGGCAATTCTGCCACAGCACGATGACGCCCCGTCCCTCGGCGTGGAGCGGGGTCAATCGGCTTCGTGGATCGCCGTGCCGCGACTGCCGTCGGGCCGGATCCAGCCGCGGAACATGCTGCCGCTGTTGAAGGGCATCGCGATGTTGCCCTCCCGGTCGAGCGCGATCGCGCCGCCATCGCCGCCCGCGTCGGGGACGATTCGGTTGACCACCTCGTCGGCGGCCTCGGCCAGGCTGTCGCCGCGGTAGGCCACCCTCGCGCAGATGTCATGGGCGACGGCGTTGCGGATGTAGAACTCGCCCCAGCCCGTGCCCGAGACGCCGCATCGATCGTCCGCCCACGTGCCGGCGCCGATGACCGGTGCGTCGCCCACGCGCCCGAAGCGCTTGTTGGTCATGCCCCCGGTGCTGGTGCCGGCGGCGACATGCCCCTCGCGGTCCAGCGCCACCGCGCCCACCGTTCCGAAATACGCGGGCGCATCGTCGCCCCCCGCCGCCGCGCTGGCCTGTTGCGCCTGTTCCAGCGCGCGGCGGCGGTGGTCGGTGTCGAACCAGCTGTTGTCGACCCTCTCGATGTCGGGACGGGTGTCGGCGAACGCCTCGGCGCCGGCGCCGGCCATCATCACGTGGGGGCTGTGCTCCATCACCGCGCGCGCCAACAGGATCGGGCTGCGGACCGTGGTCACGCCGGCGACCGCGCCCGCGCGCCGGGTATGGCCTTCCATCAAGGAGGCATCCAGCTCGTGCCCGCCGACGGCATTGAACACCGCGCCCTTGCCGGCATTGAAGCGGGGCGACTCCTCCAGCACGCGGATCGCCGCCTGTACCGCGTCCAGCGCGGCGCCGCCGCTCGTCAGGACCTCGTTGCCCGCATCCAGCGCGCGGTCGAGCGTGGCGTGGATGTCGCGCGTGTCCTCTTCGCTGAGCGCGTCCTTCGGCACGAAGCCCGCGCCACCATGGATCACCAGCGCGGTCCGGCCCGGCGCGGGCGCCGTCGAGGGCGCCTCGGCCCTGGCGGTCGTCGCGACCACCATGGACGACATCACGGACAACAACAGGAACATACGACGCATGGGAACCTCCGGTGTCGGCAGCTGCCTTCGTGCCGAGCATACCGCCAATGCGGCGCGCGCCCGTCTACTGCTGCCGCAACGCCTCGATCGGGTCCAGTTGCGACGCCTTGCGCGCGGGGTAGTAGCCGAAGAACAGGCCGGTGGCGACCGAGAAGCCGGCGGCCAGTGCGATCACCTGGCCATTGAGCGCCACCGGCAACGCGCCGAGGCGGCCGACCAGCAACGCCCCGGCGATGCCGATCAGGATCCCCAGCGCCCCGCCGACCAGGGAGATCAGCATGGCTTCGGCCAGGAACTGCCTGCGCACGTCCGAGGGCCCGGCACCGACGGCCATGCGCAGGCCGATCTCGCGGATCCGTTCGGTCACCGACACCAGCATGATGTTCATGATGCCGATGCCGCCGACCACCAGCGAAATGGTCGCGACGGCACCGAGCAGCAGGGACATCAGGCGCGTGGTGGCGGTCCGGGTCTCGATGATCTCGGCGATGTTGCGGACGCGGAAATCGTCCTCGGCCCCGGGCTGGATGCGGTGGCGCTGGCGCAGCAGGGCCTCGACTTCGCCCTGGACGTAGGACAGGTCGTCGGCATCGGCGACGCCGAGCGTGATCTGCTGCACGGCGCCGGGCGGCAGGGCCATCGCCCCCATCAGGCGCCGGCGGCTGGTCTCCAGCGGCACCAGCACCACGTCGTCCTGGTCCTGGCCCCAGCCGCCCTGGCCCTTGGGCTTGAGCGTGCCGACCACGGTGAAGGGCACCCGGCCCAGCCGCACCGTCTGCCCCACCGCGTCCTCGTCGCCGAACAGCTCGCGGCGCACCGTGTCGCCGAGGATCACCGACTTGGCGGCGCTGCCGTAGTCGCGGGGATCGAACACGTCGCCGCTGGCGATCTCCCAGCCCTCGATCGGGAAGAAGTCCGCCTGCACGCCCTGCCACTGGCTGGACCAGTTGTTCTCGGCGAAGACCGCCTGGGTCCCCCCGCGCAGCGAGGCCGCGACGTACTGGACCTCCGGGATGTCCTGGCGGATGGCCCGGGCATCGTCTTCGTCGATGGTGAAATAGCTGCTGGCGCTCATCCGGGCGCCGCCGGGTCCGCGACCGGCGCCCGGGCTGATGTCGAGCCGGTTGGAGCCCAGGCCGGACACCAGCTTGTCGATCTCGGCCTGGGTGCCCTGCCCGACCGACACCATCACGATGACGGCGGCGATGCCGATGATGACGCCCAGCGACGTGAGTGCGCTGCGCACCCAGTTGCCGCGCAAGGCGAAGATCGCCGTGCGGAGGACCTCGACGAAGTTCATGGCGTCGCCTCCGCGTGCCGGGACGGCTGCTCATGCAGCGCGCCGTCGTGCATCTCGAGGACGCGGTCGCAATGCTCGGCCACGCCGGGGTCATGGGTGATCAGCACCACGGTCTGGCCCGATGCCTGCAAGCGCTTGAACAGCCCCAGGATCTCCTCGCCGGTGCGGCTGTCGAGCGCGCCGGTGGGTTCGTCGGCGAGCAGGAGCGCGGGTCGGTTCACCAGCGCGCGCGCGATCGCCACGCGCTGCTGCTGTCCCCCCGACAACTCGCTGGGGCGATGCGCGGCGCGATCGCCGAGACCGACCGAGTCCAGTGCCTCGCGCGCCCTCTGCAGGCGCTCGGGACGCGGCACGCCGGCGTAGCCCATCGGCATGGCGACGTTCTCCAGCGCGCTCATGCGGCTGAGCAGGTTGAAGCCCTGGAACACGAAGCCGATGGTTTCCAGGCGCAGCCGGGCGCGCGCCTCCGCGTCGAGGCTGGCCACGTCCACTCCCCCGCACAGGTACTGCCCGCTGGTGGGCGTGTCCAGGCAACCGACGAGGTTCATGAGGGTCGACTTGCCCGACCCGGAGGGGCCCATGATCGATACCAGCTCGCCCCCGTCGATGCGCATGTCCACGTCGCGCAACGCGACGACCTCGGCCGGGGTGCCGGCAGCGTACACCTTGCCCAGCGCGCGGGTCTCGATGACGGGGGTCATTGCGCGCCGCGGGCGCGACCGGTGATGGCCGCGTCGCCCTCCACCACGGCTCCGGCAACCTCGCTGAAGCTGCCGTCGCTGGCGCCGACCCTGACCATCAGTGCCACCGGCCGGCCGTCGCGCAGGACGTACAGGGGCGCGCGACGCGCGCCCATCAGTTCACCGAGCGCGCTGTTCCAGCGCGTCCGCTGCGAGGCGTCCAGCAAGCCGGTGAAAGCGCTGAACTGCTGCGCCATGCGTTCCTGCATCCGTTGCCGCATCGAGGCGCTCATGGTCGCAGTCCCCGACGCGGCGCCCGGACGACCTCCGCCACCCCCGCCGAACAGGACGCTGCGCCCGCCTTCGCTGCCGGCGGCGGACTGGCGCGAGGCGCGGCGCGCCTGCATCGCCGCGAAGGCGCTGTCGAACGCCGACTGCTGTGCCGCGTCCAGTTGCAGGGTCGCGGCGATGCGCGGCAGTTCGTCCTGCAGGCCGCCGCCGGCCCCGCCGGGGGGGCCGGGCGTGGCGACCTCGCCATCCCCGGGCCGGAACCGCAGGGCCGCGTTGGGGGCCCGCAGCACGTCTTCGCGATGGCTGACTTCGATCTCGGCATTCGCGGTCATGCCGGGCAGCAGCGACTGGTCCTCGTTGTCGACCGAGACGACCACCGGGTAGGTGATGACGTTGTTGGTGTTGGTGGCCGACAGCCGGACCTGCTGCACCTGTCCGCGGAATTGCCGGTCGGGGAAGGCGTCGACGTTGAACGAGACCGCCTGGCCGGCCCGCACCTGCCCGATGTCGGCCTCGTCGATCGCCAGCACGATCTCCATCTTCGACAGGTCCTCGGCGATCTGGAACAGCACGGGCGCCTGCAGGCTCGCCGCCACCGTCTGGCCGGGCTCGATCGATCGCGTCAACACCACGCCGTCCACGGGCGAGCGGATCACCGCGCGATCGAGGTTGAGCTGGGCGGTCCGCGTCGACGCAAGCTGCTGGTCGATCTGCGCGCGCGCCGACTGCACCTGCGCGAGCGCCTGGTCGCGCGTGGCGCGGGCCAGGTCGGCGTCGCTGCGCGCGACCAGTTGCCGCCCCACCAGCTCGCTCTTGCGGGCATGGTCCGCTTCGGCGTTGCGCAGCGAGGCCTGCGCGGTCGCGAGCCCGGCACGGGCACTGGCCACCGCCGCCGCGCCCTGCGCGATCTGCGCCTCGTACGTACTCGGATCGATGCGCGCGATCACCTGTCCACGGGTGACCCGGTCGTTGTAGTCGACCAGCACCTCGGTCAGCTGCCCCGAGATCTGGCTGCCGACATCGACCGTCGACGTCGCCGACAGGCTGCCGGTCGCCGAGATGCCCACCCGGATGTCGCCGCGCTCGATCGCCACGGTGCGGTATTCGCCCGACGCGGCCGATGCGTCGCGTTGCTGCCAGGCGTAGATGGCGACGCCCAGGGCCAGCAGGGGCACCAGGAACATGAGGCCACGGCGCCACCAGGCTCGGGCATGCGGGGCAGGGGTCGGACGCGGGGCTGGGTTCATGCAGGCGGTCGTATCGGGCTGGGGACACGGGCGGTAACGCGTCCATGGACGACGCGTTGACGTCGAGGCACCGCCGTGCGGGCCGGCATTCAGGCCACGAAGCGGATGGTCGCGGTGGTGCCCTTGCCCGGCTCGCTGAACAACTGCACGGGCCACCCGAAGCGTTCGCCCAGCCGGCGCACGATCGAGAGGCCCATGCCCTTGCCTTCCTCGCGCTCGGGGTCCACCCGGTAGAACGGGTCGAAGGCCCGGCTCAGGGCGCTGGCATCCATGCCAATGCCGGTGTCGCGCACCTCGATGCCTTCCGGCGAGACGCGCACCTCGATGCTGCCGGCCTCGGTGAAGCGCGCGGCGTTGCCCAGCAGGTTGCCGAGCATCACGTTGAGCACGTTGGGGGGCGCATACAGTCGCGGCCCACCCTGGTCGATGAGCCTGAGCTCGATCGGCTTACCCTTCAGCAGGGGCTGGATGCGGTCGACTTCGTGGTGGACGACGTCCATCACGTCGAACTCTTCGCTCTGAGGTGCGATCTCGGCTTCGCGCGCGAGGATGAGGAAGGCCTCGATGACCGCCTCCATGTCGCGCCCGGCGCGCTGCACCCGGGCCAGGGAGCGCTGCGCCTGCGGCGAGGCATCCGGGTCGGCGAGCATCAGGTCGGTCGCCACCCGGATCACGGTCAGCGGCGTGCGCAGTTCGTGGCTGGCATCGCGGGTGAAATCGCGCTCGCGGGCCACGAAGGCTTCGACGCGCGCGGCCAGTCCGCGCAGCGCGCGGGCCAGCGAGCGCACCTCGCGCCCCGAATCGAAGGGCAGCGCGCCCGCGGATATCGCCTCCGTGTCCGGAGCGCGCGGGTCCCAGCGCGAGACGACGTTGGCCAGCCAGCTCACGGGCGACACCAGCCGCTTCGAGGTCCGGTAGCTCAGCCAGGAGATGACCGAGATGGTCAGCATCGACAACAACAGGCAGGCCAGCCCGGTGAGCAGGATCGCCAGTTCGACGTCGCCGGGCGTCAGGCGGAAATACACCACGCCTTCCGGCCGCCTGTCGACGTAGAAGGTCGCGCGCCCCAGCGGCATCCAGTGCAGCCCCGCGGACATCTCCCGCACGTCGGGCGGCAGCGCGGGGTCGAGCACCCCGCCGGTGTCCACGTAACTCACCATGTTCGACGTCACCGGCGGCGGGTGGCCGGGGTTGAGCGCCCGCTGCGCCCAGAACGTGTCGGCTTCGGCCTGCATGCGATGGTCGAGCACGGCGTGCCGGACCAGCAGGCCGAGCACCACCGCGCCCCCCGCGATCAGCAAGGCGCTGATCAGGGCTTGCAGGATGAACACCAGCTTGATCTGGCCGTGCAGTCCGTGTGCCATGCCGGGAAGTCGTCGGGCGCCGCGCTCAGTCCGGGGACTGGGTGATGTCGGCGATCCGGTATCCGGCGCTCTGCACCGTATGCAGCAGCTGTTTGTCGAAGGGCTTGTCGATGGTCTTGCGCAGGTTGTACAGATGGCTGCGCAGCGTATCGGAATCCGGCAGGCCGTTGCCCCAGATCTCGCGCTCGATCTCCTGGCGGCTCACCACGCGGGGCGATTCGCGCATCAGGATCGTCAACAGGCGCAGTCCGATCGGCGACAACTGCAGCTCGTTGCCACCGCGCGTCACCCGGAGGCTGGCGGGGTCGAGCACGAGGTCGGCGACCTTCAGCACTTCGCCGCCCACCTGCCGGCGTTCGCGGCGGATCAGGGCGCGCAGGCGTGCCTCGAGCTCCTGGATCGCGAAGGGCTTGGTCAGGTAGTCATCGGCACCGACCGAGAGGCCATTGAGCTTCTCGTCGAGGGTGTCGCGCGCGGTGAGCATGAGCACCGGCGTCGATTTGCGCGCT
>JAUIJO010000033.1 GCA_030431185.1 Gammaproteobacteria bacterium
GTCACGGTTCACGGTGACCCTTGACGAACACAGCGTTTGCACAGTAGCCCCTATCGAGGACAATCACAATCAAAATCTTTCGCCTGTTCATGATCCAGCCTGCCCACCCCCCTCCCGGCGGTCCCCGTGCCCGTCCCGCGGGGGTCCGATGAGCGTCTACGTGGACGATGCCGTGACCCTGTGGCGGGGCCGGCGCTGGGCCCACCTCATGGCCGACAGCCTGGACGAGCTCCATGCCATGGCCGGACGCCTCGGCATTCCCCGGCACGCCTTCCAGGACAAGACCAGCGGCGCCCACTACGACGTGACCGCCGAGCTGCGCGAACAGGCCATCGCGTGGGGGGCGGTCGCCATTTCCCGCCATCGCGACCGCGAGCAGGTGCGCGCGGTGATCCGCGTCGCCCGGGCCCAGGGCCGGGGCGAGCACCCCTGAGCCGCCGCGCCGTGCACTGCACGTTCCGTCGCAAAGGCGCATAGTGGCGTTTCGCCGCGCCGTCCGGATGGGTTCCGGGGGTCGCGTGTCCACCCTCCACGAGGGAGTCAGCATGACCCGTGCCAAGAAAGGCCGTTCGACCGCCGTGAAGCCCAAGGCGGGCCTCCCCGCGGGCAGCGACCACAACCTGCAGAAGCGCATCGAAAGCGAGCGCATTTCGGACGACATCGCCAGCTTCGAGAAATCCGGCGGCCGCATCGAGAAGCTGGGCACCACCCGCGTCCTGCAGAAGGTCGCCCCGGCCACGCCCGACGAACAGGCCGCCGCGCCCAAGCGCCTGCCGCCCACCGCGCGCCGGAAATAGCCTCCACCCCCCATGGGCCATCGCCCGGGCGATGGCCGACCGACTTGCCCACGCGCGTCCGCAAGACCGGCACATGTTGGCCGGAACACAGCGTTGAGGCCGCGGCGCTGGCCTCCACCTGCGCGCGGCCCCAGACTGCGGCGATGCGTGCGACCGCCTCCCCTCCCACATCGACCGCCGCAACGGGGCATCGCGCCCTGTGGCAAGGCCGTGCGCTCGTCCTGCTGGGAATCGCCCTCTCCGCCTTCACCCTGCGCACCGCGGTCACCTCGCTGACGCCGCTGCTGGATCGCATCGGCGAGTCGCTGGGGTTCGGCAGCGCCATGATGGGGGTGTTCGGCATGGTGCCGACGGCGGCATTCGCCGCGTTCGGCGTGGCGACCCCGGCCATCGCGCATCGCGCCGGCCTGGAGCGCACCGCGCTCGCGGCCATGCTGATGGCCGCGGCCGGCCTGTTCGCACGGGGGTTCGCGCCCGGCACCGGCACCCTGCTCGCCGCTTCGGCCCTGGCCCTGTCGGGGATGGGCATCGGCAACGTGGTGCTGCCGCCGCTGGTCAAGCGCTATTTCCCCGACCGCGTCGGCATCGTCAGCTCGACCTACATCACCCTGCTGCAGCTGGGGACCATCCTGCCGGCGCTGGCCGCCGTGCCCCTGGCGAACGCCGTGGGCTGGCGGGGCTCGCTGTCGGCCTGGGCACTGGTCGGCGTCGCCGCCGCGCTGCCGTGGCTGGGCGTGCTGTGGATGGAACGCCGCGGCCGCCGGCCGGGTCCCTGCTCCGAGCAGGCGCGCACCCTGGCCGGGGTGCACGCACGCGCGACGGCGGCGGGCGACGAGGCCCCCGAGCTGGTCCATCCCGCGCCCCGCGGCCGGGTGTGGCGCTCGCCCGTCGCCTGGGGGCTGGCGCTGATGTTCGGCATGACCTCGCTGGTCACCTATTCGATGTTCACCTGGTTGCCGGCGCTGTTCACCTCGGCGGGGGCGAGCCCGGCCTTCGGCGGCAACATGGTCGCGCTGTTCTCGACGCTGGGCCTGCTCAGCGGCCTGGTGATGCCCCTGGTGGCGGTGCGCCTGGCCAATCCGTTCCCGGTGGTGCTGCTGTGCCTGGCCTGCTTCATCGCGGCCTTCCTGGGCCTGTGGCTGGCCCCCATGCAGGCCCCGCTGCTGTGGGTGGCCCTGCTCGGCCTGGGCCCCGCCACCTTCCCGCTGTCGCTGGTGCTGATCAACCTGCGCACGCGCAGCGCCGGGGGCTCGGCGGCCCTCTCGGGCTTCACCCAGGGCGTGGGCTACAGCGTCAGCTGCATCGGCCCCTTGCTGTTCGGCTGGCTGCACGATGGCACCGGCGCCTGGACCTTGCCGTTCGCCTTCCTCGGACTGTGCCTGGGGGTACTGGTGCTGGGCGGCTGGCTCGCATGCCGCCCGCGCATGCTGGAGGACAGCTGGTAGGGGCCGCCGGCGGCGGGGCGCGGTATCCTGTGGCCCCGTTTCCACGCACCGCAAAGCGCCATGTCCGATACGCCCTCCGATACGCCGCCCGACCGCCTGTCCAACGATCCCCGCAGCCCGTTCCACGACGAAGCCCTGCTCGAGCGGGGCATCGGCATCCGCTTCAACGGCATCGAGCGGCACAACATCGAGGAATACTGCATCAGCGAGGGCTGGGTGCGCATGGCGATGGGCAAGTCGCTGGACCGCCGCGGGCAGCCGATCACGGTCAAGTCCAAGGGGACCGTCGAGGCCTGGTTCCTGACCTGAGCCTCCCGGGCCGGACGCGATCCCGCGCCCGGCCGCCGGATGCCCCCGCCGGGGCCTACTGCTTCAGCTTCCAGCCGGTGTGGAAGATCCAGGCCACCAGGGCCAGGCACAGCAACAGGAAGCCCAGGATGGCGGCGGCACTGATGCCCACGTTCACGTCGGACACGCCATAGAAGCTCCAGCGGAAGCCGCTGATCAGATAGACCACGGGGTTGAACAGGGTGATCTTCTGCCAGACCGGCGGCAGCATGTTGATCGAATAGAACGCCCCGCCCAGGAAGGTCAGCGGGGTCACGACCATGAGCGGGATCACCTGCAGCTTCTGGAAGTCGTCCGCCCAGAGCCCGATGATGAAGCCGAACAGGCTGAAGCTGAGCGCCGTCAGAAGGAGGAAGCACAGCATCCAGAACGGATGGGCGATCTCGTAGGGGACGAACACCCGCGCCGTGGCCAGGATCAGCAGGCCCAGCATCAAGGACTTGGTCGCCGCCGCGCCGACGTAGCCGACCACCACCTCGACGGCCGATACGGGGGCCGACAGCAGTTCGTAGATCGTCCCCGCCCATTTGGGCATGTAGATGCCGAACGAGGCATTGGAGATGCTCTCGCTCAACAGCGACAGCATGATCAGCCCGGGGATGATGAAGGCGCCATAGCTCACGCCGTCGATGTCGCCCATCCGCGAACCGATCGCGGCGCCGAACACGACGAAGTACAGCGAAGTCGACAGCACCGGCGACAGGATGCTCTCGCCCAGGGTGCGGAAGGTCCGCGCCATCTCGAAACGGTAGATCGCCTTGATCGCGTGGAAATTCATGCGCTCGCCTCCCCGGCGGTGGCCGGACCGCGGTCCACGCCATTGCGGACCAGGTTGACGAAGATCTCCTCGAGCGAGCTCTCGCTGGAATGCAGGTCGCGGAAGTCGATGCCGTGGGCGTTGAGCTTGCGCAGCAGGGCCGCGATGCCGGTTTCCTCCGACTGCACGTCGAAGGTGTAGACCAGCGAAGCGCCATCGGCCGAGAGCTCGAGCGGCAGCGATGCCAGTTCCGCCGGGATCGAGGCCAGCGGTTCCTGCAGGCTCAGCGTCAACTGCTTCTTGCCCAGCTTGCGCATCAAGGTCGCCTTGTCCTCGACGAGCACGAGCTCGCCCTTGTTGATGACGCCGATGCGATCGGCCATCTCCTCGGCCTCCTCGATGTAGTGCGTGGTCAGGATGATGGTGACGCCGTCATCGCGCAGGCGCCGCACCAGTTGCCACATGTCGTGGCGCAGCTCGACGTCGACGCCGGCGGTGGGCTCGTCCAGGAACAGGATCTCCGGCTCGTGCGCAAGCGCCTTGGCGATCAGCACGCGGCGCTTCATGCCGCCGGACAGGGCCATGATCTTGCTGTCCTTCTTGTCCCACAGCGACAGCGCGCGCAACACCTTCTCCAGGTGGGCCGGGTCGGGTGCCTTGCCGAACAGGCCGCGGCTGAACTTCACCGTCGCCCAGACGGTCTCGAAGGCATCGGTCGACAGCTCCTGCGGGACCAGTCCGATCTTCGAGCGCGCGGCGCGGTAGTCGCGCACGACGTCGTGGCCGTCGGCCAGGACGGTGCCGCCACTGGGGTTGACGATGCCGCAGACGATGCTGATCAGGGTGGTCTTGCCGGCGCCGTTGGGGCCCAGCAGGGCGAATATCTCGCCCTTGCGGATCTCCAGGTCGATGCCCTTGAGCGCCTGGAAGCCGGAGCCATAGGTCTTGGTGAGGCCGCTGACGGCGATGATCGGGGAATCCATGCGTGTCCTGGGAAGTGGGGTGGGCCTGGCGTCAGTCCGGGCGCGCGACCTGGAACCCGACGCCGAAGCGGTTCCAGCCCTGGATGGAGGCGAGGGCGAGGCACCGGTCGGCCCGGTGGGCGCGGTCGCCGGCCTGCGGGACGCGCGGTTCCGACAGGTCGCGCGGGGCGCGGTGCCGGTGCGTGCGTTGCAGCATCCTTTCCTCCCGTGCCACGAATCGGGGCCGGCATCACACAGTAACCCCAGCCAGGGCTGGCGATAAGCCCGTCATGTCCGGATGCTTTTTCCCGCTTCCGGGACAGTAGCCGGTGTAAGGTTCTCAACCGGTGCGACGCTGCTGTCCTGTAATGACGTACGGGCAGGCCCGGTCTCGACATGGACCGGGCCGCGCGCCGTCCGGCATCGGCATTCCACCCGCGCTTTCCCGGCCGACACTTGCGAGGAGTCAATGAAGTTCCTGGTCATGATCCATACCGACGCCACCCTTCTGGAGGCCTTGCCGGAGGGTGAGTACGAGCGCCTGATGCGCGGCTGCTTCGAGAAGGCCGATGCGCTTCGCGCCGAGGGCGTGCTGCTCGACTACCGGCAGTTGGAAGGGGCCGCCACCGCGCGCACCCTGAGGCAACGCGACGGCACGCTTTCGATCACCGACGGGCCATTCTCCGAGGCCAAGGAGGTCTTCGCCGGCTTCAACCTGGTCGAGGCGGCGGACATGGACGCGGCGGTGGAGATCGCCAAGCTGTTCCCCTGGTCGCGCTTCGGCCGCATCGAAGTCCGCCCTGTCCGCGACAGCGATGCCGTGCGGGAACGGGTCGGATCGCCACCCGGCTGAACCTGTTTCGCGGCGCCCGGCTCCTTGAGCGCTTGCGCGAAAGGAATTCCGTCGAGCGCTTGTGCGAAAGGAATGACGACGGGCGCTGGGGCAAAAGGAATTCAGTGGAGCGTTCGCGCGCGTGGATGCAGGTGCACGATGCGCGTGGCGGCTCGTGCACCCGTGTCCGTGCCACGCCGTTCGCGTCGCATCCGGGCCCGGGGGAGCAGCGCCGCTGAATGGAACGGGCCGGCACAAGGCCGGCCCGTCCTGGCGATGCATGCGTCGGGGAATCAGGGCAAGCGGTCGACGCTCGCGGCCAGGGCAGTGATGAAGGACACCTGCAGCATGTCGCCATCCTTGAGGGTGGCAAGGCGTGCCTGGTTCGCGGGCTTCTCGACGTAGAAGGTCCACTCGTTGCCTTCCGGCCCCATCAGGGTGAGGGTGTGGTTGGCGACGTCGACGGCGGTGATGGGCGCGACGATCGTGGTCACCTTGGTCTGGCCGCGGGCGGGGCGCTCCCCCGTCCTGGCGTAGTGGTCGTCGGTCGACTCGTACACGCCCGGCTTGGCGTCGCCCGCCGGCTGGATCCCGACCGCGAGCGCCACCATGTAGCGGACGCTGACCGTGTCGCCTTCGCGGATCTGGTCGAAATTGCGGACGTCCGGGCCGGCTTCGATCTGGATCGAGTCGCCGGCGTCGTCCGTCACCGTGATCAGGCGCGCGTTGGAATCGATGTCGGTGACACGACCCTGGACGCTCATCTCCATCGAAGCCACGTCCTGCTCCTCGGGCGTGGGCGGCATGCTGCTGCAGGCGCTGGCGCCGAACAGCACGGCAGCGAAGATCAGGCAGGGCAACGCGACGGACCGGATGCGAAGCTTCATGGGTGTCTCCCGTGACAGAGTTGTTCAGGGTGTGTCCAGCTCGGCCGACCATGCCGCAGGCGACGTGACAGCCTGATCAAGGCCCGCCGGGGGCGGCGTTGCCGGTCACCAGGGCCGGTCACCAGGGAAGGGGATCCCCATTGGCGTGCCAGAAGCTGCCCGTCTGGGCGGCATCCAGGGTATCGAGGCGCTCCACGAGCTGGGCGGCCGACTGCTCCGGGCTGATGTCGCCGGCGTTGTCGACCATGTCGGTCGACACGAAGCCCGGATGGAGCAGGAACACGCTGATGCCATGGGGCTTGAGGTCCATCGCGAGCGACTTGCCGATCGCATTGACCGCCGCTTTCGACGCGCGATAGCCGTAGTAGCCACCGGACCCGTTGTCCGTCATCGACCCCATGCGGCTGGTGATGATCCCGACCCGGCTGCCCGCCCCGAGTTGGCCGCGAAGGGCCTGGACGGTGCGCAGCGGCCCCAGGGCGTTGACCTCGAACTGGCGGCGCATGCCTTCCAGCGCGGCCGCATCGATCGCACCGAAGGCGTCGCGCTCGAGCACGCCGGCGTTGCAGGCAAGCACGTCGATGCGGGTGCCTTCCAGCCGGGTCGCCAGGGATGCAAGCGCCGCGTCGTCGCTGATGTCGATGCCGGCCTCGACCTGCGCGCCACTCGCATCGAGGGCGTCGCTGGATTGGCGACAGACGGCGATCACCCGATCGCCCCGGGAGAGATAGTGGCGGACGAGGGCCAGGCCAATGCCGCGGTTGGCACCGGTGACGAGAACAACGGACATGCGGGCATCCTCTTGCTTGCGGGGTCCAGGCAGCATGGGGGCGGCAGGGGCGACTTCCCACCCCGGCGGGCGGCAACGGGTCGCGCGACGCCTCAGCCGTGCGTGGCGAAGGGCTTGCCCGTCAACAGGTTGAGGTAGGGCTGGACGTCGACGTGGTGGAACAGATAGGTCTTGCGCGGCGCACCCTCGGCGGGCTTGGGCACGCGTTCGCACAGGGCATGCATCAGGGCGAGGTCGCCCTGCTCGCGGTCATGCGGCCAACGCGGGTAGAACGCGCCCACCAGCATGTCCTCGCAATCGGCGACCAGGTCCAGCTCGTCGTAGAAGAAGCCGTCGTCCTCGTTGTCGTAGGCCATCCGCGCGGCTTCGGCGAGCGGGGTGCCGTTGCTGCGGTACAGGCCGATGCCGAGCACGGGCACGAGCACGCCATTCTCGCGGGTGGTGTCGATGACGGCGTCGACCACGCCGGCACCGGGGTGCTGGGTGAGGAACCTGCTGAATTCCGACAGTGGCATGGGGATATCCCGCTGAGGGTGGGGTATTCAAGGGGGGCCCGGGCACAGAGTAGTGGCGATGCCGCCGTCTGTCACCGCCGTGGATGGCATGGGGTCTGCTTGCCGTCCCGCCTGCCGATCGCCGTGGGCGGTCAGCCGCAACGCATCCACAGGCAGTCGATCGCGTCGAGGGCCACGTGGACGAGCAGTCCGATGCCGAGCAGCCGTGTGCGCCGCGGCAGCGCCATGACGCCATAGGCGGCGATGGCGGGCGCGGTATGCAGGGGATGGAATCCAATGCTGCAGCGGTCGGCGACATAGACCGGATCGGCCAGCAGGTGGTCGAGGTCGATCAGCCAGCCCGCCAGGAGCCACAGCCACGCGGATCCGAAGCGGTCTCGCCAGAACAGCCACGCGAGGGCCGCCGGCACCGCGGCATGCAGGAAGAGATGGAGGAGCGAACGCAGTCCCATGTCCCATTGGAACGCAACCCGGGCCGCCTTTGAAGCCTCGCGCGGCTGCGCGTCGGCCACGCCGGTCTGTTTCGAGGGCGGTTGCCGCCACCCGCCATCGAACGGAAGCCGCAATGCCAAAGGGCTCGTCACGCTGCATCGACACCGCCGTCACATGCCAAACTGAATCCCGATTGGGTTAGCTGAATCAGTGTTCGCACGTGTGAAGGCCCGTACAGCGTAAAGTTTTTCGCATGACCGAACACACGCCCGGATCCACCCATGAACTGCTCCGACGCGCCACCTCGGAGGCCCACGCGCGCCTCGATGGCCTGGTGGGCGACAGCCTGGATTCCAGCGAGGGCTATGGCATGTACCTGCGCGGCATGCACCGCTTCATCCGCGTCAGCGAGGGACGGCTGGCGGGACAGGGGGTGATGCTGGGCGACGCCCGCGTCCGGCTGGAACAGGACCTCGCCGCCCTCTCGTTCGAACCGATCCGCGCGCCCTCGCCAGCCGTGGCCGAGAGCGACCCGGTGGCGCGCATCGGCTGGGAGTACGTGGTGTCGGGCGCATCGGTCGGGGCCCGCTACCTGCTCCGCCAGGCCCAGCAACTGGGGTACTCGGCCGACCACGGTGCGCGTTTCCTGGCCGGCCATGCCGGCGACCCGATATGGCCGCGCTTCCTCGTGCGCCTGGGCCAGGCACGCTTCACCTCCCATGAACTGGACACCCTGCGCAATGCAGCGCTGGATGCCTTTTCCGCGGCGGAGTCCGCCTTCAGGACCGCAAGACAGGAGACCGCGCATGGCTGATACCGCCGATATCCCGACGGGAATGGACCTCTCCAACCCGGACATCCAGGAATGCCTGCGCGAGCCGATCCACCTGTCGGGCGCGATCCAGCCGCACGGCTACCTGGTCAGCTGCTCGCCCACCGACTGGACCGTGCGCCACGCCTCGGCCAACGTGGAGGCGCTGCTGGGCATCCCGCCCGAAGCGCTCCTCGGCCAGTCGCTGCGCGAGTTCATCGAAGACGATGTCATCGAACGGATCACCGATGCGATCGCCGGCTCCGAGCCCAACGCCTCCGCGCAGCGCGCCTGCACCACCAACATCGGCACCACGATGACGGTCTGCGACGTCACCGCGCACGTCGCCGACGGGCTGGTCCATGTCGAGTTCGAGCCGCAGCCCTACCGGCGCCAGGAGTTGCCGCCGACGGCGGTCGCGCAGTTCATGGTGGCCCAGGCCGACATGGGCGACCAGGACGACGCGTTCTTCCAGCGCGCGGCGGAGCAGGTCCGTTCGTTGACCGGCTACGACCGGGTGATGGTCTACCGGTTCCGCGAGGACGACTCCGGCGAGGTGATCGCCGAAACCTGCAGCGCCGGCATGGAACCCTACCTCGGGCTGCGCTATCCGGCGACGGACATTCCGCCGCAGGCGCGCATGCTGTACCTGCGCAATCGCATCCGGGTGATCCCGGATGCCCGCTATGAACCGGTGGCGTTGATGCCGCCGTTCCGGCCCGACGGCGCGCCACTCGACCTCAGCCAGCACGTGCTGCGCAGCGTGTCCCCCGTCCACCTGGAATACCTGGCCAACATGGGCGTGGTCGCGTCGATGTCGATCTCGATCATCAGCGGCGGACGCCTGTGGGGGCTGATCGCCTGCCACCATCGCTCGCCGCGTCCGCTGTCGGCGAACGTGCGCGCGTCGGCGGACCTGTTCGGGCGCTTCGTCTCGATGTGGGTGTCCGCGCGCGACCGGGAATTGACCATGTCGCGCTACGAGAATGCCCAGCGCCTCCGCGATGCGCTGGCCCAGCGCCTGGCGCAGGCACGCGACTTCGATGCCGCGCTGGTCGACGAGATCGAAGCCATGCAGCGCGTCATCGACTGCGATGGCGCGGCCCTGTGGATCCGCGGCGAATGGCATGCCAAGGGACGCACGCCGGATGCGACGCGGGCGGGCTTGCTGCTGGAGTGGCTGCGCGCGCAGGACGACGCCCAGCACGTGGCGCTGACCGACAGGGCCGCGGACTGGCACGACGCGGGCAGCGACGCCGACGGCCTGGCCGGCCTGCTGGCGATCAACCTCGGCAGCGCCGACGACTGGCTCTTCCTGTTCCGCCTGGAGCAGGTCGAACAGGTGCGCTGGGCGGGCGAGCCCCGGAAGGCCCTGGTGGTCACCGACGACGGGCAGCGCATCGCACCGCGCAAGAGCTTCGCGATCTGGCGCGAAACCGTGCTCGGGCGCAGCGCGCCGTGGACCGACAGCGACCAGCGGGGCGCGGAACGCCTGCACCGGGTGCTTCGCGAACAGCGCCGCCGCGCGCTCGCGCATGCCCGGGAGATGGACGAACTGGACCGCCGCTACCAGCGCCAGCGGATGCTCGACCAGAAGTCGCGGCTGGAGAACCTGTCGACGATGCTGGAGGGCCTCATCCACCTGGAGGACGACGACACCGCCCAGCTCGCGGCGCGCATCGACCGGCTGGAGAACGACCTGCGCGACATGATGCACAAGGCGGGCAGTCGCGCCGGAACGCCGAGCGGCGACCACGAAGCCCGGCCGATGACCGCCGCCGAGTAAGGCACGGCGGTGCGTGGCACGGGGGCCCGCCACGGCGGCGCCCCCATGGCTCGTATACCCTGCCGCAGGTTTCCCGGATACGTGCCCATGGCCCCTGACCGCCCCGTACGCGTCGCCCTGGTGGGCTATGGCTTCGCCGGCCGCACGTTCCACGCCCCCCTGATCGCCGCGGTCGAAGGGCTGGCGTTGGAGGTCGTCGCATCGAGCGATCCATCGCGGGTGCACGCCGACCTGCCGTCGGTCGAGGTGATGGGCGATCCCTTCGCGGTGGCGTCCCACCCCGACGTCGACCTGGTCGTGGTCGCCTCGCCCAATCCCAGCCATGCCCCCCTCGCCCGCGCCGCCCTGGAGGCGGGCAAGCACGTGGTGGTGGACAAGCCCCTCACGCCGACCCTGGAGGAGGCGCGCAGGTTGGCTTCGCTCGCCACGGCGAACGAGCGCATCCTGTCGGTGTTCCAGAACCGGCGCTGGGACAGCGACTTCCTCGGTATCGCCCAGGCCATCGACGAGGGCCGGGTGGGCGAGGCGATGCACATCGAGTCCCGCATCGAACGGTTCCGTCCCCGCGTGCGCGATCGCTGGCGCGAAAAGCCGGGCGCGGCCAGCGGGCTGTGGTGGGACCTGGGGCCGCACCTGGTCGACCAGGTCATGCAGGTGTGGGGCCGGCCCGACCACGTCCATGCCGACCTGGCGACCCAGCGCACGGGCGCGGGCATCGATGACTGGGCGCATGCGGTGCTGGCGTTCGGCGAGCGTCGCGCCGTGCTGCAGGCCGGCATGCTCGCGGCGAGTGCCGGCGCGCGCTTCGTCGTGCACGGCAGTCGCGGCAGTCTCGTGAAGCGCCGGGCGGATCCGCAGGAAGCCCAGCTGATCGCCGGGATCCGCCCCACCGACGGCGAGTGGGGCGTGGACCCCGACCCGCTGTGGTGGCGCGACGGCGACGCCCCGATGCAGGCCTTGGCCACCCCGCGGGGCGACCAGGCCCGGTACTACCGTGTCCTGCTCGACGCAATTCGAGGCGAGGGGGCGAATCCGGTCACCCCGCGCCAGGCGCTCGACGTGATGGCGGTACTCGAAGCCGGCGCACGCTCGGCCGTCGAGGGCCGCGCGGTCCATCCCGACTACACCGCGTAGCGGCGCGTGGATCCCGCACAGGTCAAAGGCATGCATCGTGCACGCCGGGGTCACGTCGCCGGCGCACAATGCCCGCTCCCTACCCCTGCGTGGTGAACCATGAGCCTGAAACGACAATCCCGCCGCGCGAGCAGCCTGGTCAGCGACACGGGCAGCGCCTCGGCAGCCGTGATCGTCATGCGGCTGGCGGCCATGTCCGTGCCCGGGGCGCTTGGATCGGCGCGCCAGGAGGGCGAGATGCGGCGCATGGTCAGCGACAAGGTCGAAGCCGGCTACCAGGGGGGCTGGGCCGCGGCGATGCAGATGGCCTTCCTCCCGGCGCGGGCGATGGCCGCGTTCGCCACGCCGGCCGCCCTGACGCCTGCCGGCTACGTCAAAGCCTGCGGCAAGGTCGGCGCCCTTTGGCTGGGCGTGGGCAATGCCGCGCTGGCGCCCTCGAGGCACAAGGCGGTGGGCAACCGCAAGCGATTGGCGGGTGCGGCCGCCCGGCGGCGCTGATCGTCACTCCGGCGCCGGGCCGGGCCCCGCGGTCTCCTGCTGGCGCGCACGCACGTAGCGCATCAGGTTGACGAAGCTGTCCACCCAGTAGACGTCGCGATGGCGGTCCAGGTACTCGAGGAGGCCTTCGTGGGCCTCGCGCGAGACCTGCAGGTAGTCGCCGCCGATGCCGTGGAACGTGAAGTTGACCATCGTGCCCCGCCGGCCCGCCTCCTCCACCTGCGCGATCAGCGCCTCCGCGCTCGCGCCCACCGGCGCTTCGACGGTGACGGCGTGCGGGTCCAGGGTCGCCATGTCCGGCGTCACGCCCCCCTGTCCGAGCTTGATGGCGACGAACGCAGGTGCCAGCAGGTCCACGTAGTTGCCGTCGGCCGCGATGGCATCGCCGCAAGGCACGGTGAAGGTGCGCTCGGTGCGTCCATCGATGGCGTGCAGCATCGCATTGCCCAACAGCACCTGCTCGCGCATGCGCGCCGCCGTGGTGGTGTCGAGGTCGTGCGCGGGCTCGACCCAGTCGCGATCGGGCAAGGACCCCGAGCACTGGTGGAACAGGCTGTGGTTGCCCAGCTCGTGTCCATTGCGCGCCGCCGCACGCCATTCTTCCAGGCGCTCGGCGACCGGGGGACGCGACAGCTGCAGATAGAAGCTGCCCTTGAACCCGTGGCGATCCAGTGCCGGGATGGCGTTGTCGAGCTGGGAATCGAGCGCGTCGTCGTAGGCCAGGCTGACCGCGGCCTTGCGGCCCTCCGGCCAGGCGAAACCACCATGTTCCCCCGCCATGGCCAAGGGAATCGAGCACGCGAGGACGACGCCCCAGATGCATGTAGGTGCGAAGGCGGCACGCGTCGCGAGCCGCCGGCTTCGTGTCGAACGAAGGCATTCCTGCATTGCGTGACTCCCCGGGTCCGCGCGGATGCGGGACGTGACGGCATGATCGCATCTTGCCGCGCCATGCCGGCGGCGGCCCGATTCCACGCCCGGCCCTTCAGAGGACGATCGGGCGCAGGTACTGCAGATAGCGGTGGCGCAGGCCCCAGGCATAGGCCAGGGCGTAGCCCAGCAACACGCCGCCCACCGCCCACAGTCCACCGGCCTCCATCAGCTGCTGCCAGGAGGAGGCCTCCACCTGCCCGCCGGACGCACGATGCCAGGCCCACCAGGCACCCAGCACGATCCGCAGCGCGACCAGCACGGTCAGTGCCAACACCAGCCAGCGATTGGGCGTGTAGTGCAGGGCACCCTGGAGACGCTCGAAGCGGGTCAACCACAGGCCCAGGAGTCCGAGCAGCGCGCCCGTGAGCAGGCCGATGGCCGCATCGCGCAGCGCATCCGCGCTCCATATGCTGCCCAGCCATGCCGCGGCGAGGAAGCCCGGCAGGGTCAGCAGCAGCATCCACGCATTGAGCTGGACCAGCCAGCCGAACGCGCGGCGGCGCTTGTGGCCCTGGCGGTAGCGCTGCCACAGCGAGAGGGGCACGCGCACCAGGCCGACGGCCAGCAGGAAGACGAGCAACAGGGGCAGGATGAGCAGGGGCATACGGTCACGACGGGCCAGGCAGGCGGGCGACAAACCGGCGCACCGGCACTGCCATGGCCGGGTCGTGCACGGCGGAAAAATCCCGCCACATGCGCCGGCGAAGCGCCACCTGCCACGGCGACGGGGCGAACAGCGTCACTCGGCGGCCGCCGCGGTGCCCGTCGCACCGTCGCCCTTGAGGTAGGTATCGAGGAACTCCCGGATCCGGCCGTAGCCTTCGATCCGGTTCTTGTTCTTGGAGAAGCCGTGGCCCTCGTCGTCGAACACCACGTACTCGACGGGCACGCCGTTCTTCTTCACCGCCGCCACGATGTCGTCGCTCTCGGGCTTGATCACGCGCGGGTCGTTGGCGCCCTGCAGCACCATCAACGGCACGTCGATCTTGTCGGCATGGAAGAGCGGCGACGTCTCGACGAGGAAGTCCCGCTGCGTCGCGGGGTCGCCGACCTCCTGGTAGAGGGCTTCGCGGAAGCTCTCCCAGTAGGGCGGGATCGACTCCAGCGTGCGCACCCAGTTGGCGACGCCGAAGATGTCGACGCCGACCTTGAACTCGCCGGGCTTGAAGGCCAGCGCCGAAAGGACCATGTAGCCGCCGTAGCTGCCGCCGATGATGCCGATGCGGTCGGGGTCCACGTAGTCCAGCGACTGCAGGTACTTCTTGGCCTCGATCGTGTCCCACAGCGGTTCCCGCCCGTGCTTGCCGTCGTCGGCGGCGAAGAAGGTCTTGCCGTAGCCGCTGGAGCCGCGGTTGTTGATGCCCAGCACCACGTAGCCATGGTTGGCCAGGTACTGGATGGTGGCCGAATGCGCGCGCGTGGTCTGGCCGCCCGGCCCCCCGTGCACCCAGACCAGGGCCGGCAGCTTGTTGTCCGCCGTCGCCTGGTGCGGTTTCCACAGGATGTTGGGGATCTCCATGCCGTCGAAGCTCTTGAAGCGCACGACGCTGGACTCGACCAGGTCGGCCGGGTCGATGGCCGGGTTGAGCGAGGTCGTCAGCTGGCGCGGTTCGCCACCGGCCAGGTCGACCACGTAGAGGTCGCTGGGCTGGCGGTCGCCATTGAGATAGAACGCGATCCGGTCCTCGCTGTCGGCGATCTCGAGGCCACGGATCTCGCCGGCCGGCAAGGAGGGCAGCTCGACCGTGTCGCCGCTGGCAGCATCGAACAGTTCGACCCTCGTACTGCCGTCCTCGTTGACCACGGTCGCGAGGTACTTGCCATCATGCGAGAGGGTGGCCGCGACGATGTCCCAGTCCGCTTTCCGCACCGGCTCGTGGGACCACGTCGACAGGTTCACGCGCCGCAGTTCGGCATACTCGCCCGCATCGTTGGCGGTGTAGTAGAGCCATTCGCCATCGGGGCTGAAGGCCTGCGCCTCGAACCGGGCCTGGCCCGGGTGCTCGCTGACGCGCGTCTGCGTTCCGTCGTCGAGCTTGACCACGAACAGGTCGGAATCGTTGGTCGAGTTGGACTTGCCCAGCGCCAGCCAGCGCCCGTCCGGGGACACGGCCGACGGCTGCAGGCCGGCGTCGTTGGTGAACACCCGTTCGCGCGCATAGCCGTCGCTCGCGTAGCGGTACACGTCGAAGAAGCGCGGATCGCGTTCGTTGGTGACCACGAAGAAGTGCGTGCCGTCGTGGCTGAACCCGACCAGCTCCGCCTTCAGGTCCTCGCCCGGCGTCAGGTCCTTCTCGGTGCCGTCGGGATCGATCACGAACAGGTGGTCGAGCTCGTCGCCATCGTTGTCGCGGGTGACGAGCACGCGCTCGTCGGAGGGGAAGTACGCCACCGCGTAACTGTTGCGCGTGGTCGAGTCGGTCACCGGGGTCCACTCGCCGCCGGCCACCGGCATGGTGTAGGCGTTCCAGACGCCGGCCTTGTTGGACGAGAACAGGATGCGCGACTCGTCCGGGCTGAAGGAGGCACCGCCGATGCCGACGCTCTCCACGAACTCCTCGATGCTGTACTGGCGGCTGGGCCGGGCCACGGCCTCCCCGGCCGGGGCGGCGGCGGCGCTGGTCGCGGCGTCCGGCGCAGGCGCGGGCTGGCAGGCGGCCAGCGGCAGGAGGGCGGCAAGCACGACGGCGAGCGGAACGGGGCGCAGGCGATGCATGTGGCGGACTCCCTGGAAGGATGGGTCGATGCTGCCCCCTGCCCCGGGCATTTGCAATGCGGCGCCGGGTCAATGGAAATCCCGCGAGCGCGGCTGCAAACCCCCCAGCAGGTGGCTGAGGTCCTCCATGTCGCGCGCGATCAGGTGCTGCACGCCGTCCACGTGTTCCCAGCGCCCGCGCACGGCGAGCAGGCGCGCGCCCAGCAGGGCCTTGCGCCGGCGCAGGGCGAGGTCGGGCCAGACCACCACGTTGACCATGCCGTGTTCGTCCTCCAGGGTCAGGAAGATGGTGCCCTTGGCGGTCGCCGGTCGCTGCCGCTGGGTGACGATGCCGGCGGCGCTCGCCCCCCGCCCATGCGCGAGCTCGCGCAGCTGGCGTGAATCCAGCATGCGCCGGCGCTGCAGGCGCGTGCGCAGCAACGACAGCGGGTGCGCGCCCAGGCTGAGGCCGAGGCTGCGGTAGTCCGACACCAGGTCCTCGCCGACGCCCGGTGCCGGCAATGCGACGGGCGCCTCGTCCGGACTGCCGGGCAACAGCGGACGTTGCCGTTCGATGCCCGCCACCTGCCAGCGTGCGTCATGCCGGTGCCCCGCCAGCGGCTGCAGCGCACCGGCCTCGGCAAGCACGTCGCGCGCCTTTTCGTCGAGCCCCGCGCGCAGGCACAGGTCGCGCACGTCGGCGAAGGCGCGTTCGGTGCGCGCGACCACCACCGCTTCGGCCATCGACCGGGAAAGCCCCGCCACCTGGCGCAGGCCCAGGCGGATCGCCGCCTGCCCGCCATCGTCGCGGCCGCGTCGCGGATGCCCGCCCTCGAGCGTGTTGTCCCAGTCGCTGCGGGTCACGTCCACCGGCAGGACCTCGACGGCGACGCGCGCGCCACGGCCGCGTCGCGCGTCCTGCACGATCTGGCTGGCGGAATAGAACCCCATCGGCTGGGCATTGAGCAGCGCGCAGGCGAAGGCCGCCGGCTCGTGGCGCTTGAGCCAGCAACTGATGTAGACCAGCTTGGCGAACGAGGCGGCATGGCTCTGCGGGAAGCCATAGGAACCAAAGCCCTTGATCTGCTCGAAGACCTGGTCGATGAAGTCGTCGGCATAGCCCTTGTCCTGCATCAGCGCGCGGATCTTCAGGCGGTGCGGTTCCATGTCGCCGCCGCGGCGCCAGGCGGCCATGGAACGGCGCAGGCCGTCGGCCTCCTCGTGCGAGTAGCCGGCATGGATCACCAGTTCCATCACCTGCTCCTGGAACAGCGGGATGCCGAGGGTGGGGCCCAGGATCTCCTCGATGCCGGGGGATGGATAGACCACCGGCTCCCTGCCCTGGCGGCGACGCAGGTAGGGATGCACCATGCCGCCCTGGATCGGCCCGGGGCGGACGATCGCGACCTCGACCACCAGGTCCTGGAAGTTCTCCGGCTTCAGGCGCGGCAGCATGCTCATCTGTGCGCGCGACTCGATCTGGAACACGCCCACCGTGTCGGCGGCCTGGATCATCGCGTAGGTCGGCGCATCGCCCGCCGGCAGGCGCGCGAGGTCGATGGCGTAACCGCGATGGCGTTCCACCAGCGCCACCGCCTTGCGGATGCAGGTCAGCATGCCCAGGGCGAGGCAGTCGACCTTGAGCATCCGCATCGTCTCCAGGTCGTCCTTGTCCCACTGGATGATGGTGCGGTCGGGCATGGCGGCGTTCTCCACCGGCACCACGCTCGACAGCGCCGCGTCGGAGATCACGAAGCCACCGACGTGCTGGGACAGGTGGCGCGGGTGCCCCTCCAACGCGCCGGCGACCGCCATCACCTGCCGGACCAGCGGGTTCCCGGGATCGAACCCGGCCTCGCGCAGGCGCT
>JAUIJO010000034.1 GCA_030431185.1 Gammaproteobacteria bacterium
GCCGAAGCGATCGCCTGAGGACCGACGGATGAGCCATTCCCACGAGAAAGTCGAGACCAACGTCGGCCTGATGGCCGTGCTGATCGCGGTGGCGGTGTCGTTCGGCGGCCTGGCCGAGATCGTGCCGCTGATGTACCAGGCCGAGACGATCGAGCCGCTGCCGGGCGTGAAGCCCTATCCGCCGCTCGAGCTGGCGGGCCGCGACGTCTACATCCGCGAAGGCTGCTACAACTGCCACTCGCAGATGGTGCGCACGCTGCGCTTCGAGACCGAACGCTACGGCCATTATTCGCTCGCCGGCGAGTCGGTCTACGACCGTCCGTTCCAGTGGGGCAGCAAGCGCACCGGCCCCGACCTGGCCCGCGTCGGTGGCCGTTATTCCGACGACTGGCACCGCGTGCACCTCATCAACCCGCGCGATGTCGTGCCCGAATCCAACATGCCAGGCTTCCCCTGGCTGGCGACGGCGCGCGTCGAAGGCGCGCTGGTCGAGAAGAAGATGAAGGCGCTGCAGTCGATCGGCGACCCCTACACGGACGAGGAGATCGCCGGCGCCCGGGGTGCCGTCGCGGGCAAGAGCGAGCTGGACGCGGTGGTCGCCTACCTGCAGGGCCTGGGCCGGCACGCGCCGCGGGGAGGCGAGTGACATGGTCTCCGGCATCGTCACCGTGGTCCTGCTGGTGCTGTTCGTCGGCGGCTGGATCCGCCTGTGGAACCCGCGCCTGAAACCCGAACTCGACGCGGCGGCGCGCCTGCCGCTGGAAGAGGACGCCCCCCTCGAGGCACCTGAGGAGACGCACCCATGAGCGCCGGCTGGTCCTGGTACGTGATCGTACTGATCGCACTGAACATCCTCGGCTGCGTCTGGCTGCTGTGGTGGACCGGCAGGCGCCGTCCGGGCGACCCCGCGCCGACCGACACCAGCCATTACTGGGACGGCGACATCACCGAGTACAACAAGCCGATGCCGAAGTGGTGGATCAACCTCTTCTACATCACCATCGTCTTCGCGATCGGCTACCTCCTCTACTACCCGGGGCTCGGCAACCTGCCGGGCATCGGCAAGTGGACCTCGGCCGGCAAGCACCAGCTCGACAAGGAGCGCTTCGACGCGACGCTGGAAGAGACCTTCCGTCCCTACGTGGGCCAGCCGATCGACGTCATCGCGCGCGATCCCGCCGCAGTCGCGCTCGGACGTTCCATCTTCAGCAACACCTGCGCCACCTGCCACGGGTCCTCGGCGACGGGCGCGATCGGCTACCCCAACCTCACCGACGACATCTGGCACTGGGGCGGCAGCCCCGAGCGGATCCTCGAGACGGTGATGCAGGGACGCGAGGGCGTGATGCCCGAATGGGGCAAGGTCCTGACGGGCATGAAGGGCGACAACGCGGTCGACTACGTGATCGCCTACGTGCGCACCCTGTCGGACCCGGCATCGATGCAGAACAACTTCATGGCCGCCCAGGGCAAGCCGCTGTACGACGGCGTCTGCGTGGCCTGCCATGGACCGGACGGCAAGGGCAACCAGGAACTGGGCGCGCCCGACCTCACGGACGACTACTGGATGTACGGCACCAGCAAGGCCAGCCTGTACCAGACCATCGCGCATGGCCGCCACGGCGTGATGCCGGCGCATGGCGAGCTGCTCGGCGAGACCCGCTCGCGGCTGGTCGCCGCCTATGTCTGGTCGCTGTCGCACGGCGGCGCCGACAACGCCCCCGACGCGGCCGCCGCCGGGGCCCGCTGACGCCATGCCCGATTTCACCGCCCCGCGCTTCGACCATCCGCCGCGCCCGCTGGCCCAGCGGATCGGCGCGATCGTCTGGCCGAGCTTCTTCACCGCGTGCGTGTGCACGATGGTCTTCTTCGCCCATGTCGATCCGCTCGAGCTGCGCGACCTGACCTTTCCCGGACTCCCGTTGACGCGGGCGGTCGGCTACAGCATCGGCTTCTTCATGTTCTGGCTGGCGACCGCCTCTTCCAGCCTGTTCACCTGGATCCTGCTGCGTCCCTCGAGCCGCTACAACAAACCCTTGCCGCCGGAATGACGGCACGGGAATGAGCGTTGCCCATGACTGAGAAGATCCCCATCGACCTGCTGGACGACGGCGGCAGCGCGCTTTACGTCAGCGAAAGGAAGGTCTACCCGCGCGACGTCGACGGGCGCCTGCAGCGGCTGCGCAAGATCGCCGTGGTCGTCCTGCTCGGCATGTTCTACCTCTTCCCCTGGCTGTCCTGGGATGGACGCCAGGCGGTGCTGTTCGACCTGCCGGCGCGCAAGTTCTATGTCTTCGGACTGAACTTCTGGCCGCAGGACTTCATCTTCCTGGCCATGCTGCTGGTCATCGCCGGCATGGCGCTGTTCTTTTTCACCACGCTCGCCGGGCGCCTGTGGTGCGGCTACGCCTGTCCGCAGACGGTGTGGACCGAGGTATTCCTGTGGATCGAACAATGGACCGAGGGCGACCGGGCCAGGCGGATGAAGCTCGACGCGGGGCCCTGGACCCGCGACAAGTGGGTCCGAAAGGGCGGCAAGCATGTGTTGTGGCTGGTGTTCGCGCTGTGGACGGGCTTCACCTTCACCGGCTTCTTCACCCCGATCCGCGACCTCGCCGCGCGCGCGCCGCTGGGCTGGGGCGCGTGGGAGCTGTTCTGGGTGCTGTTCTACGCGCTGGCCACGTGGGGCAACGCGGGTTTCCTTCGCGAGCAGGTCTGCAAGTACATGTGCCCGTATGCGCGCTTCCAGAGCGCCATGTTCGATCGCAACACCCTGCTGATCGCCTACGACCCGATGCGTGGCGAGCCGCGCGGGCCCCGCAAGCGGGGCATGGCGAGCGTGCTGGAACGCGCCCGTGGCCTGCTCCCGCTCGACGCCGCGATCGACTACGTGTTCCGCTTCGCCCATGCCCAGCAGAAGGTGGCGAGCGCCGGCACGACGTCCTTCGTGGACGTGGGACTGAAGGCCGAACCGCTGCCGAAGTTCGAAGCGGAGCAACTGGGGGACTGCATCGACTGCACCATGTGCGTGCAGGTCTGCCCGACCGGCATCGACATCCGCAACGGCCTGCAGATCGAGTGCATCGCCTGCGGCGCATGCATCGATGCCTGCGACCAGGTCATGGACAAGATGAACTACCCGCGGGGCCTGATCCGCTACTCGACACAGAACGCCATCGACGGGAAGCCTTCCCGCATCCTGCGTCCGCGCGTGTTCGTCTACGGGCTGCTGCTTGCCTGCCTGTGCGCGGCCTGGGCCTGGGGCGTCACCCACCGCAGCCCGCTGATCGCCGAGGTCCTGCGCGACCGCAACGCCCTGTACCGCGAGGTCGCGGACGGGCGGATCGAGAATGGCTACACGCTCAAGCTGGTCAACAAGACCGTGGAACCGCAGCGATACACGGTGTCGCTGCAGGCACCGGATGGAATCGAGCTCGTGGGCGGCGAGCGCCTCGTGGAGGCCGCCGCCGAGCAGGTGCTCGAAGTGCCCCTGACACTGGCATCGGACGCATCGGCAAGGGGCCGGCAGGCGGTGAGCTTCAGCGTCGAGGCACTCGATGGCAGCGCCCGCGAAGACGTGGACTCCAGCTTCTTCGGGCCGGTCGAATGAAGCCGCGCCACCCCTTTCGCGAACCCATGGTCTGGCTGGTCGTCGGCCTGCCCGTGCTGGCCGTCGTCGCCGGCATCGCCCTGCTGGTGATCGCCACCCGCAGCGGCAGCAGCGATGCCGTCATCGATACGGTGGAACGCACGGCGCAGGTCCAGACCGCGGAGCTGGGGCCGGACGCCCGGGCCGGTGCGCTCAAACTGTCGGCGGTACTGCAGGTGGACGGGCAACGCCTGCGCCTGCTCCCCGCGAGCGGCGACTGGGTGATCGACACCACCGGTTCGCGTGGCGACGAGGGCGACGGGACCGCGCCCGACGCGCCCACGTCGGCGAGTCGCCGGCGCGATGCCACCGCGCATGGACAGATCCTGCAACTGGTGCTCTCCCATCCCGCCGACGCCGGCCAGGACCTGCACCTGCGTTTGCAGCCCGAGCCCCTCGGCTGGGGCGTCGACCTGCCCGCTCCGCTCGACGACGGCCACGACTGGCTGCTGCAGCTCACGCCGGCGGACGCGTCGTGGCGGCTGCATGGTCGCCTGCTCGCCGGCCAGCGCGCCGCGCGCCTAGGGCCGTCGCTGGCGGAGGAGTGAGGGCGGTGGACGCGCCGGTCCGCGATGCCGCGTGCTACCACTGCGGCGACGACCTGGTCGAACGCGGCCATCGCCGGGATGTCGTGGACGCCGAAGTGGCCGGTACGCGGCGACGCTTCTGCTGCACCGGCTGTGCGGCGGCGGCGCAATGGATCGACAGCGCCCACCTGGACGACTACTACCGCCTGCGTTCGGCCCCGGCCGGCCGGGTGGGCGCCGAGCTGCCGGATTTCGCCGCATTCGATCGCGACAGCGTGCTGGCCGAACATGGCCGCGCCATCGAAGGCGGCCGCGAGGTCACCGTCCTGACCGATGCGATGCGTTGCGCTGCGTGCGCCTGGTTGATCGATCGCGCCCTGCGGCAGGCGCCCGGGGTGCTCGACGTCACGGCCAATGCCGTGACCGGACGGATCCGGCTGGCCTGGGACCCGGACGTGACCCGCCTGTCCTCGCTCATGTCGCGACTCGCCGCCCTCGGTTACCGGCCCTGGCTGGCCACGGGAGAAGCGCGCGAGCAGGCGCGCCGGCGCGAGCGTCGTCGCTGGCTTCTCCGCCTGGGCGTGGCAGGCCTCGGCGCCATGCAGGCGATGATGCTGGCGGAGGCGCTGTACCTGGACACGGAACAGACGATGTCCCTGGCCACGCGCGACTTCTTCCGCTGGCTGACCTTCCTCGTCTCCACGCCGGTCGTCTTCTACTCCGGCTGGCCCTTCCTGGAAGGCATGTGGCGCGAGCTGCGCGGCCGGCAGCCGGGCATGGACACGCTGATCGCCAGCTCGACCCTCGTCGCCTATTTCGCCAGCCTGTTCGAGACCGTCCGCGGCGGCGTCCACGTCTGGTACGACGCGGCGGTGATGTTCGTCCTGCTCCTGCTGGTCGCGCGCGTGCTCGACCAGCGTGCGCGCGGCATCGCGAGCGCGCAGGTCGACGCACTGGCGCGCGCGCGCCCGGCACTGGCCACGCGTGAATGCCCCGATGCCGCCACCGGCACGACCCGGCTCGAGCAGGTCGCGCTTGCCGACCTCGCGCCCGGCGACATCGTGCGCGTCGCACCGGGCGAAGCCGTGCCCGCCGACGGTGAACTGCTCGACGCCGGATCGGCCTTCGACGAAGCCCTGCTCACCGGCGAAGCCGAACCCGTGCCCAGGCGCCCCGGCGAGACGGTGCTGGCCGGCAGCCATTGCCGCGACACCCCCGCGCGCATCCGCCTGGTCCGCACCGGCAGCGACACCCGGCTCTCGCAGCTCACGCGCCTGGTCGACCAGGCGCAGGCGGCTCGGCCGCGCCTGGCACGGGTCACCGACCGTATCGCCAGTCGCTTCGTGGCGATGCTGCTGCTCGCCGCGGTCGGCGTGTACGCCTGGTGGCACGTCCACGACCCCTCGCGGGCGCTCGAAGTCACCCTTGCCGTGCTCGTCGTCAGCTGCCCCTGCGCCCTGTCGCTGGCCGTCCCCGCGGCCCTGACCAGCGCCCACGGCGCGCTCGCGCGCATGGGCGTGCTCGCGCTGCGCGGGGACGCACTGGACACGCTCGCCCGCGCCGACCGCATCGTGTTCGACAAGACCGGCACCCTCGGCGATGGCCGGCCGCGGCTGGACGAGGTGCAGGTGTTCGAGGCGATGGATGCCGCATCCGCACTGCAGGTGGCGGCGGCGTTGGAGCGCGACAGCCGGCATCCGCTGGCCCGGGCATTCGCCCACGTCGAGGGAGCGCCCGACGCCACATCGACACGCCTGCACCCGGGCAACGGCCTGCAGGGCGTCGTCGAGGGCCGAACCTGGTACCTGGGCCGAAGTGGATTCGCGGGCGGCCGGCACGATGACGACGACGGGCTCTGGCTGGGCGACGGCCGCACTGCCTTCGCGCGTTTCCGCATCCGCGAAATGCCGCGCGGCGACGCCGCGACCGCGCTCGAGGGACTGCGCGCGCTGGGACTTCGCGTGGAGATCTGCAGCGGCGACGCGCCTGCGGCGGTCGAGCGGTTTGCCCAGGCGCTCGCCGTGGACGATGCGCGTGCCCGGCAGTCGCCCGAACAGAAGCTGGCGCGTGTCCGCCAGGCGCAGGCGGAGGGACACGTGGTGGCGATGGTCGGCGACGGCCTCAACGACGCGCCGGTACTGGCCGGCGCCGACGTGTCGCTGGCCATGGCCGATGGCGCCGCGCTGGCGCAGCGCGCCGCCGACTTCGTGGTCACCAGCCCTTCGCTGGCCCGCATCCCCCAGGCGGTGGCGCTGGCCCGGCGTACGCGCGCCGTCGTCCGCCAGAACCTCGCCTGGGCGCTGGGCTACAACCTGCTGGCCCTGCCACTCGCGGCCACCGGCCACGTCACCCCGTGGATGGCGGCCCTGGGAATGGCGCTATCCTCGTTGCTGGTGACGCTCAACGCCCTCCGCCTGGCCCGGCCGCACGCCGCGACCGCGGCGCGGGGGGAACGGGCCGCCATCCTGACCGGATCCGCGAGGCCTTCCCGCCCATGACCGTGCTGCTACTGCTCATCCCGTTGAGCCTCGGCCTGCTGGTCGCGGCGATCTGGGCCTTCGTGTGGGCGGTGCGCAAGGGACAGTTCGATGATCTCGACACCCCGGCACTCGACATCCTGCGCGACGACCCGGAGCCGCGCCGCCGCGGCGAGGCGGACGGCGCGGCGGCCTCGCCGCCCCACGACGGGCGCGACGAGGCACGCTGAGCATGCCGATCGACTGGCTGACGATCGGGGCGGCGCTGCTCAGCGGACTGCTGGGCGGCCTGCACTGCGCGGCCATGTGCGGTGGCATCGCGACCGGGTTCCCGGCGATGCAGGGCGTGGCGGCATTGCCGGTCCGGGCCACCTGGGGCCCCGCGCTGGATGCCAACCTCGGGCGCGTCGGCGGGTATGTGGTCGCCGGGGCCATCGCCGGCGGGCTCGGGCAGGGCATCGTCCAGGTCGCCCGCCTGGACGGCCTGGCGCTGGGGCTTCGCATGCTGGTGGGGGCGGTGCTGGTGCTGGTCGCGCTCCGACTGCTGGACCGCCGGGGCCGTCTGGCCTTCCTGGCACGCATCGGTCAGGGATTCTGGCAACGCATGCGCCCCCTGCAGCGGCGATTGCTGCCCGCCAACACGCGGCCACGCCGCTTGGCGCTCGGACTGCTCTGGGGCTGGCTTCCCTGTGGCCTGAGCACGACCCTGCTGCTGGCCGCCTGGCTGCAGGCCGATGCCGTCAATGGCGCGCTGACGATGGCGGCATTCGGCCTGGGCACGCTGCCGGTCATGCTGCCCCTGACCTGGTCAGGCGCGCACGTCGCCCAGCACCTGAAGGACCCGAGGTGGCGCATCCCGGCCGCACTCATCGTCCTCGCCGCTGGCCTGCTTACCCTGGGCGCCCCCTGGTTGATGCAGGTCCCCGCCCTGCATGGACTGCTGGCCGCGCTGGGCTGCGGTAGCCTGCCGGGCAGCTGAGCCACCGGCGCTGGCCGCCGCGACAGACACCCCGGCTCAGGCCCGATGACGCTTCCCCACCGGCACAGGCGACCCATCGCAGTCACTCCGGCCGTGCGCCAGGGCCGCGAGTGCATCGGCATCGCGCACTTCGACGCGCCGCCCATGAACATCCAGCACGCCGTCCTCCTGCATGCGGGTGAGGCCCCGGCTGACGGTCTCCAGCGCGAGGCCCAGGTAGCGGGCCAGTTCCTCGCGGCTCATCGGCAGGCGGAAAACCCCTGCCGGTGCGCCGATCAATGCATAACGCTCGGACAGGCCCAGCAGGAACAGCGCGAGGCGCTCGTGGGCCTGGCGGCGCACCAGCAGGCCGGTATGCAGGTGGTCGCGATCCAGGCTGCGACCGATCACCCGGAGCAGCTGTTCGTGCAGGGAGGGCACCTGCAGCGCCACCGCGGTCAGGCGGTCGAGCGGCACCTCGCAGACGGTGCTGTCCGTCAAGGCCACCGCCTCGCAGCGATGCGACCCCTCGCCCAGCCCATCGAGCCCGATCAGTTCGCCGGGCAGGTGGAAGCCGGTGATCTGCTCTTCCCCCGACTCACTGACGCTCGCGGTCTTGAACGCGCCCGCGCTGGCGACGAAGACCGCGTGCAGGGGCTCGCCGATGCGGTACAGGCGCTCGCCGCGCACCACCGCGCGCGGCTGCCGGACGATGGCCTCCAGGCGCGCCAGCGCTTCGATGCCGATGCCGGCGGGCAGGCACAACTGCTGCAGCGAACAGTGCGCGCAGCCATGCCGCAGCCGGGCGAGGTCGATGGAAACGGCTTCGTTCATGAGGGTCCATTGTCGCATGCCGTCCCGCGGGGCTGGATCCGCGGACATCGCGCCCGCGCGTCCGGGCATGCGAGCCGCACGGCGCCGCAAGGCGGAGCCGGTCAGCCGCTTGCCCGCGGCTCGCCCAGGCGCTGCTGTTCCAGGTCGTGCAGGATGTCGAAGTCGCCGGGCAACCAGTCGCGCGTGGCCGCGCCACCGGTGCCTGCATCGGCGGCCGGACATTCCCGGGCACGGAAATGCCGCTGGAAGGCGCAGCGCGCTGCGTCCGGGTCGCCGAGGTCGTAGCCGACCAGGCGCAGGGCGCGCCAGGGGTCGAACGCGACCGGGGCGGGTGTGGGCCGGTCGCGCGGCCAGAGCCCGAAGCCCGCGTCCGCCAGTCTTGCCCAAGGGAACAGTACGCTCGGGTCCTGCTTGCGGGCCGGTGCCAGGTCGGCATGACCGATCACCGCGTCGCGTTCGATGCCCGTGCGCGCGGTGATGTCCTCCAGCAAGCGCAGCAGCGCGTCGACCTGGGCGTCGGGGAAGGGCGACTGGCCGTCGTTGTCGATCTCGATCCCGATCGACGCGGAATTGAGGTCGTCCCCGCCCTGCCACCGGCCCGCCCCGGCGTGCCACGCCCGTCTCTCTTCGGCGACGAGCTGGTAGAGGCGACCATCGCGTCCGACCAGGTAGTGCGCACTGACCGGGCCGCCGGCATTGGCGGTCTGCAGGGTATGCAGCGCGGCCTCGGCGCTCTCCATGTCCGTGTGGTGCAGCACGATCAGGCGCGCCCGGCGCGCGTCGTGGTTGGGCGAGCCGCGCCACTCGGCCAGCGGATTGCGTGGCGGCGCCGTCGCACAGGCGGACAGCAGCAGGCCGACCGACAGCAAGGGGACGAGGAGACCGGCTCGGGCATGCAAGGACAGGGACATAAACGACGATCGCTGCCGGGAACGGGCATCCAGATTAAAGGATCGCCCGCCCGCGCCGCGTCATCGCCGTTGTCCGTGCGGCGATCCGCTCACCGCACCCGCGCGGCTCAGCGTTCGATGTCGGCGCCCATGAAATCCAGCTTGCCCAGCCGGACGCCCGACTGCCGCAGCACCGCGTAGGCGATGCTGGAATGGAACTGGAAATTGGGGTGCACGAAGCCCATCAGGTAATCCAGGCCCTTGAACTCGAGCGACCTCGGGCCGAACTTCAACTGGATGTCGCGTCCCTCGCTGCCATCGACCTGCTCCGGCT
Source organism: Gammaproteobacteria bacterium (assembly GCA_030431185.1). Lineage (GTDB taxonomy): Bacteria > Pseudomonadota > Gammaproteobacteria > Xanthomonadales > Xanthomonadaceae > Marilutibacter. The sequence goes on from JAUIJO010000034.1 coordinate 9,670, forward strand.
TCAGGCTCCGGAGGAAGGCGATGGCGCGCTCGAGGCGGGCCTGCAACTGCGCGAAATCCGTCTCGTCGTCGGCGAACGGCGGCGGCTCGATGCCCGCAAGTCGCGCCGCGCCGTTCTTGACCATGTCCGTGGCGATCTGGACGTGACGGAGCAGCGGCAGCATGTCCGGCGCGAGCCGCGCCTGCAGCAAGGCCTCCGGGGCGTATTCATGCGCCTGCGCATGCACCTCGCCCTTGCGCAGTACGTGCGCGAGGTTCTGCAGGCCGTGGATGAACGCCGGCACCGAGGCGCTGTACATGGAGATCGTCGTGGTCATGGGCCTTCCTGCTCATGGTGGGGAAGCGGCAAGGCTACGCCCCGGACCGTGGCGCGAACAGGCGACCGGCCGGGAATCAGCGTCCCGCGCCGCGGACAATCGCCGTTCAATCGCCGTTCAATCGCCCTTCAATCGGCCTTCTCCGCGGAATGACCAGCCCGCAGGCGCGTGCCGGCTCGCCTACCGGTCCGTCCGCCCCACCAGGGCGCGTGGATCTGAACGAATCGCGGGCGCGTTCACGCCACGTGCTCAAGCCCTTCACGACGCCAGCGCAACACTCGCGTTCCTGCCCCCGCAATGGAGTTCGCATGGCCAGCCGCAAGAGCGCCCCCCGCAAGACCCCGGCACCCTCCCCCTCCGCCCAGGGCAAGTCGAAGAAGGGCCTCGAACGCGGCCACGGTGGCGAGCCGCAACACCAGGCCGGTGACGGCCACCCCACGATGACCACGGCCCAGGGCATCCCGGTCCCGGACAACCAGAACTCGTTGCGACCGTCCCCACGCGGCCCGACCTTGCTGGAGGACTTCATCCTCCGCGAGAAGATCACCCACTTCGACCACGAGCGCATCCCCGAGCGCATCGTGCATGCGCGTGGCAGCGCGGCGCACGGCTACTTCGAGCTGACCCGCTCGCTGTCGAAGTACACCACCGCGAAGGTGCTGACCGAGAAGGGCAAGCGCACGCCGGTGTTCTGCCGCTTCTCCACGGTCGCCGGCGGCGCGGGCTCGGTGGACACGCCGCGCGACGTGCGCGGCTTCGCGGTGAAGTTCTATACCGACGAAGGCAACTGGGACCTGGTCGGCAACGACATCCCGGTGTTCTTCATCCAGGACGCGATGAAGTTCCCGGACCTGATCCACGCGGTGAAGATGGAGCCCGATCGCGGTTGGCCGCAGGCCGGCAGCGCGCACGACACCTTCTGGGACTTCGTGTCGCTGATGCCCGAGAGCATGCACATGGTGGCCTGGGCGATGAGCGATCGCGGCATCCCGCGCAGCCTGCGGATGATCGAAGGCTTCGGCATCCACACCTTCCGACTGCTCGACGCAGAAGGCGCCTCGACCTTCGTCAAGTTCCACTGGCGGCCGAAACTGGGCCTGCAGTCCACGCTGTGGGACGAGGCGCTGAAGCTGCAGGCGGCCGACAACGATTTCCATCGCCGCGACCTGTGGGAAGCCATCGACCGCGGCGACTTCCCGGAATGGGAGCTGGCCGTGCAGTTGTTCACGGAAGAGGAGGCAGCGAAGTTCCCCTTCGACCACCTCGACCCGACCAAGCTCATCCCCGAGGAAATGGTGCCGCTGACCGTCATCGGCCGCATGGTGCTGGACCGCAACCCGGCCAATGTGTTCGCCGAGACCGAGCAGGTCGCCTATTGCCCCGCCAACATCGTGCCGGGCATCGATTTCAGCAACGATCCGCTGCTGCAGGGCCGCCTGTTCTCCTACCTCGACACCCAGCTCAAGCGACTCGGCGGCCCGAACTTCCACCAGATCCCGGTCAACGCGCCCAAGTGCCCCTTCGCCCACCACCAGCGCGACGGCCACATGCAGATGGAGGTCCCCGGCGGCCGCGTCGCCTACGAGCCCCAGAGCCTGGACCCCGAGAGCCCGCGCGCGAACGCGGCCAGCGGCTTCCGCCACTTCGCCGAGCGCGGGGAGGACGACGGTCGCAAGGGTCGCATCCGGCCCGGCAGCTTCGCCGACCACTACAGCCAGGCCCGGATGTTCTACCGCAGCCAGAGCGCGGTCGAGCAGGCGCACATGGCCGCGGCCTACACCTTCGAACTGTCGAAGGTCGGCACGCCGCACGTGCGCGAGGCGATCGTCGGCCATCTGCGCCACGTCGACGAGACGCTGGCGCAACGCGTCGCGGACGGACTGGGCATGGATGCCCTGCCGCCCGCGCCTGAACCGGCCGCTCCGATCCTCGACCTCGACCTCTCCCCCGCGCTTCGCATCATCGACCGGATGAAGGACACGCTGAAGGGGCGGGCCGTCGCCATCCTGGTCGCGGAAGGCAGCGACGGCGCGCAGCTCAAGGCGCTCAAGCGCGGCATCGAGAAAGCCGGTGCCCACGTGACCGTGGTGGCCCCGAAGCTGCGCATCAGGCTCGCCGACGGCAAACCGATGGATGCCGATGCGCAACTGGCCGGAACGCCCTCGGCCATGTTCGACGCAGTGGCCAGCGTGCTCGATCCGGACGAAGCCGCCCGGCTGGCCAGGGATCCGGGCGCGGTGGACTGGTTCCGCGACGCCTTCAACCACCTCAAGGCCATCGCCGCCTGCGGCGGTACCCGCAAGCACCTGCTGGCCGCGGCGAAGATCAAGCCCGACGCGGGCGTGCTCGAACCCGAGGACGTCGCCGGTTTCGTCGACGCCGCCAAGGGTCGCTTCTGGAAGAGGGAAGCGCGACGCGCATGAACTTGCGCTTCCCGTGATCGATTGACCCGTCGTCCTGCACACCGTGCGCTGCGCGGTGTCGGCGACCGGCAAGCGGTCCGACGATGCCGGGCGTGCGCGCCCGGCGTTGGTGCGTCGCGGGTCCCCGGGCCCGCAGGCGCAGTCACCCCTCGTCGCGCCGCGGACCGCGGCCGGGGGCGTCGCGTGGGACCACCAGCACGATGTGCCCACCGGCGCATATGCCCACGCCGGCGTCCTGCGTGGGCGTCACCGGGATGCCGCCGGTGAACTCGGAGAAGGCGGGCAGCACGGTGGTCTGGCTGCGCAGCCAGAACGAGGGCCAGCGTCCCTTCAGGCCGGGCAAGGGCGTCACCGGGTGCACGTGCCCGCACATGACGTGGCCATCGCCTGCCTCCGCTGCGATGCCGGGTGCATGCTGGAACATGAAGGGACCGTCCGCGACGCGGTCCGGCAGCAGCTCCAGGCCCAGCCCCGCCCGCGACAGGGCACGATCGTGATTGCCGGGCACCGCCGCCATCGCGACACCGGGGTGCTTCTCGCGCCAACGGTGCCAGTCCCGCGGCCAGCCGGATTCGGGCACCGGTCCGTGGACCACGTCGCCGAGTATCCACAACTGCGTGGCGCCACTGGCCTCCAGCAACCCCGACAAGCGCGCGAGGTCCCGCAGGGTGCCACCGCTGGGCAGGCTGATCCCGGACTTCCGGAAGACCTCGCCTTTCCCCAGGTGGAGGTCGGCGATCACCAGGCGCCGGCGCGCCTTCCAGTACAGCGCCCGCTCGGCGAACAACTCGACCGCTTCGCCCGCGATGGACACCTCGGCTCGCTCAGCGGACATGCCGCCTCTCCAGCTGCTCCGCCGCGCGCCGCACGCGTGTCGCCCAGTCTTCGTTGCTGAGGCGCCCACGCACGCTTTCGGCCCACAGCGGGAACGAAAGCGGACTGAACCCCCGCAGCGCCTGGATGCGCAGGCTGCGCCCACGCAGCTCGTCGAGGGTGCGGGCCAGCGCGTCGATGCCGAGCTCCCGGTCCAGCACTTCGCGGCGCGCCAGCTGCAGCAGCATGTGGTCGGGATCGTAGCGTTGCATCACGTCGAACAGCAGGCCCGACGATGCCTGCAATTGCCGCGTGGACTTGAGCTCGCGTCCCGGCAGGCTGGGCGACAGGAGGCCCGCGACTCGAGCGATCTCGCGGAACTGGCGCCGCGCCAGTTCGATCATGTTGACGCTCTCCTCCACGTCCTCGACGAGCCGCTCCGGCGACAGCAGCGCAACCAGCTCCCCGTCCTCCAGGCCAACGCCGGAAGCCGGGGATATGGACAGGCCATAGTCGTTGACGGCGAAGGAGAACGTGTCGGCCCTCAGGCGCGACCAGCGCAGGGCCATCAGCGACGCCAGGCCGGAATGGACATGGCGGCCCGCGAAGGGGTACAGCATCAGGAAATGCCGCTTGCGGGCGGTCACCGCTTCCACCAGGAGGACGTCCGGCGACGGCGTCGTGCTGATCGATTCCTGCAGGGCGAGCAGCCTTTCCATCCACTTGAGCTCGGGCGAGCTGCGATCATGGGCCAGGACGCGCTCGACTTCGTGGGCCAGTCCGTTCGACAGCGGCATCCGCCCGCCCGCCCATCGTGGCACCGCCCCACCCTGCCCGCGCGCTGCTCGCACGTAGGCCGTCATGTTCTCCAGACGGACCAGGCGCAGTTGCCTGCCGGCGAACTGGAACGCGTCCCCGGGCTTCAGCCCGGCCACGAAGCTTTCCTCGATCGCACCCAGCCGGGCGCCGCGCAGGAAGCGCACCAGGACCGCGCCATCGCTCGTGATCGTGCCGATCGAGAGCCGGTGGCGGAACGCGGTCCGGCGGTCCGGCACCGTGTACCGGCCCTCGGCATCGCGAACCACGCGCCGATACTCGGGGTACAGCTCCAGGGCGCTGCCGCCGCGCACGATGAAGTCCAGTACCGATTGCCAGGTGGCCTGCGTCAACGACGCGAAGGCATGCGTGCGCTTGACCTCGCGGAACAGGTCATCCGCGTCGAAGCCCCCGGCCAGCGCCATCGACACGCAATGCTGCGCGAGCACGTCGACGCTCGAGGCCAACGGCCGCCGGGCTTCCACGCGGCCCGCCGCGACGGCATTGCGGGCGGCGGCGAACTCCGCCAGCTCGAGCGCGTGGGTGGGCACGCAGTACACCGTGCCCGCGCGCCCGGGCTGGTGGCGGGCGCGGCCCGCGCGTTGCAGCAGTCGCGCGACGCCCTTCGGGCTGCCGATCTGGACCACCTGGTCCACGGTCGGGAAATCCACGCCCAGGTCCAGGCTCGAAGTCGCCACGACGCATCGGAGCGCACCACCGCGCAGACCGTCCTCGACCGATCGGCGGAGCGCGGGGTCCAGCGAACCATGATGGAGGGCCAGGCTGGACACGTCCTCCGGCCATACCGCATGTAGCGCCTGGTGCCACAACTCGACCTGCGCGCGCGTGTTGGCGAATACCAGCGTGGTCCGCGCCCTGAACACCTGGGCGACCACGCCCTGCAACTGGGCCAGGCCGAGGTGCCCTGCCCAGGCGAAGCGTTTGCCTTCCGGCGGCAACAACGTCCGGATCCGGATGTCCCGCGTGCGGCCACCGCGTACCACCTCCGCCTCCGGGTCCTGGGGCAGCAGTACCTGCCTGGCTTCCTCGAGGTTGCCGAGCGTGGCGGACAGGCCCCAGAGCGGCGCCGCCGGGGCGAGGGCCCGGACGCGTGCCAGCGCAAGCTCGAGCAGGACACCGCGCTTGTTGCCGAGCAATTCGTGCCACTCATCGACCACGATCGAGCGCAGACGCGCGAAATGGCGCGCCGCGTCCGGATAGGAAAGCAGGAGCGACAAGGACTCCGGCGTGGTCACCAGCACGTCGAGTCGGCCGTTACGCGCCAGGCGTTTGTCACGGCCGCTCCCGTCGCCGGTGCGCACCCCGACGGTCCACGGCAACGCCATGGCATCGACTGCCGCCTGCAAGGCGGCGCCTGTATCGGTGGCCAGCGCACGCAGCGGCGTGACCCACAGCAGCTTGAAGTGCGGCGCCGGCACCGGCGGCACGCCACGGCGCGCCCGCGACGGCCCGGGCCCCCTTGCCTCCTGCTGGGCATGCATCAGCGCGGCGGCTTGCACCAGGACACCCCCCGCCGCCGCCAGCGTCTTGCCGCTGCCGGTGGGTGTATGCAGCAGGCCCGACTCCCCGCGCAGGAAGCGGCGCCAGACTGTTTTCTGGAACTGCGCCGGCGTCCAGCCGCGCGAGGCGAACCAGGCATCCAGCCGGTCCCGTGCGGTCTTCAAGTGCCGCTTAGTCGGGCCGGTCTGGAGCGCTTCCGGGGGCGGCGCCGTCATCGCGCCTGCGCCTTCAAGACCTCCAGCCGGTCGGCCTCTTCCACGCGTTTGTCGCGCCGCCATCGCAGGATGCGCGGGAAACGCACCGCCAGTCCCGACTTGTGCCGCGTGGACAGGTTCACGGCCTCGAACGCCAGCTCGAACACGTGCCGTGCCGGCACCGAACGGACCGGGCCGAAACGCTCGAGGGTGTTCTGGCGGATCCAGCGGTCCAGCTCCAGGATTTCCTTGTCCGTGAGTCCCGAATACGCTTTGGCCACCGGCACCAGCGCGTCGCCGTCCCACACCCCGAAGGTGTAGTCGCTGTGGATGTTGCTGCGCCGCCCGTGACCGGACTGGGCGTAGAGCAGCACGGCATCGATCGTGAGGGGATCGATCTTCCACTTCCACCAGTCGCCCCGCCTGCGCCCGGCCTGGTACTCCGAGCCCAGCCGCTTGAGCATCAGTCCCTCGACGTCGCGTTCGCGGGATGCCGCGCGCAGGTGCGCCGCTCCGTCCCAGTCGCCGACCTGCAGCGCGGGCGACGTGGCGATGCGTGGGTCCGGCGGACCCCGGCGCGCGTCGAGCAATGCCTCCAGCCGCGCGCGGCGCTCACGCAGCGGGCTCGGGCGGATGTCCCCACCGCCATCCTCCAGGAGGTCGAACGCCAGGTAACGCACCGGCGTGGCCGCCAGCGAACGCGGCGAGGGCTTCCGCAGCTGGATGCGCTTCTGCAGTGCGGTGAATGGCATCGGGGCAGGCGCGTCCGGCTGCCAGGCGAGCAGTTCACCGTCCATGACGAAATCGCCCGGGATGGCGCTGGCCGCCTCCTCGATTTCCGGGAAACGTCCGTCAAGCCGCTCCTCACCGCGTGACCACAAGCCCACCTCGCCGTCGCGTACGATCAACTGGACCCGGATGCCGTCCCATTTCCATTCCAGCAACCAGTCCGAGACCTCGCCGAGGTCCGCCGGCGGCGTTTCCAGCGGCGACGCGAGGAAGAAGGGATAGGGCTGCCTGCGGTCGCTCGCCAGGATCGCCGGGTCGAGCAGCATCGCCATGAACGCCGGCGTGGGCGACCAGTCGCCCAGCATCCGCTGGGCGATGCGCGCCACGTCGATGCCGGACATTTCCGCCAGTGCCTGCTGCACCGTTCGCGCGGACACGCCGATCCGCAGGTTGCCCGTCAGCAGCTTGTTGAACACCAACCGCTGGGCCCCGCCCAGCATCGTCCACGCCGCGGTGACGCCGGCGCGCCGCCCCGGCTCGTCCATCCCTTTCAGCGGGGCCAGGCGGTGTTCGATCCAGTCATGCAAGGGCAGCTCCGCCGGGTTCGCCGGCTCCGGCAGCAAGAGCGATATCGATTCGGCCAGGTCGCCCACGTGGTGGTAGGCATCGTCGACCAGCCACTCGGGGATGCCCGAGCTGACGCTGGCCCAGCGGCGGAGTTCGCCCGACTTAGCGATGCCGCGCATCTTCCCGCCCGCCAGCAACCACAGCGCCCATGCCGCGTCCCTGGGGACCGCGGAGCGGAAATAGGCGATGAGGGCGTCGCGCTTGTCCCGCGTGCCGGTGAACCGCTCGAGCGCGGTGTAGAGGGCCGCGAAGTCCTTCATCGGGCGTGCGCCCGTCGCAATGGAGTCCGGGAGGGCATCATGCAGGGCC
>JAUIJO010000035.1 GCA_030431185.1 Gammaproteobacteria bacterium
CGCGCCAACTCTTCGATGCTTTTCGAGCGTCCCATGTTTCACTCCTTTGACTGGTCGATGCCCCGGACGGGACACCTTCGCCAGTCTCCCGGCCTCGCTCGCGGCGGCACAAGCGAAAGCGCTTGAATAGCGCTCTTTTGCGTTGAGTGCCGCTCAACCGCGCGAATCGAGCTCGCGCAACAGCAGGCTCAGGTGCCGTCGGGTGCTTTCCCGCAGGGCGGGCAATGGCGGGGAACCGGAGGCAATGCCCCGGCGTGCGCCCACGTCCATGCCGCCCCTTCCCAGCAACAGCCAGTCGGCGGACACCTCCAGGTACTCGCACAAGGCGATCGCGTTGGCCAGGCTCATCGGTCCGCCCTGGCACCAGCGCGACACCGCGCCCTCGGTCACGCCCAACGCCGCCGCAAGGACGCAGTGCTTGCCGACGCCCCGCCGGACCATGGCCGTGCGGATCCTTCGTCCCCTGTCGGTCGGCATCGTGTCGCGGCTCCTTCGCATCCCTGCGGCCGGCGCGACGACGGTCGTCGCGAGGGCGGCGTTGACCTGATAGCGTCGTGCAGGCGCACGCCGTGAACCCGGGATGCCGGAAACGTGACAGCGCCCTGGAGTGGCGGCGGCATCCACCTGTTCCAGGACACCGGTCGAGCCCGCGACGGGACCCTGCGAACAGGCGCGGGCCTGGGCGCGTCGCGGTGCGCGCGGCGAATCACGCCGCCCCGCGACGGGCTGGCGCTAGAGGATGTATCGGCTCAGGTCGGGGTCCTGCACCAGTTCGCCCAGGTGCTCGTCGACATAGGCGCGGTCGATGACGACGGACTGGCCATCGCGGTCGGGGGCCTCGTAGCTCAGCACGTCGAGCAGGCGCTCGAGCACGGTGTGCAGGCGACGCGCGCCGATGTTCTCCTGGCGCTCGTTGACCGTGGCGGCGATCTCGGCGAGGCGGTCGATCGCGTCGTCGGTGAACGTGAGTCCCAGGCCCTCGGTCTTCATCAGCTCAACGTACTGCGTCGTCAGCGCGGCCCGCGGCTCGGTGAGTATGCGGACGAAGTCGTCCTTGCTCAGCGCGCCCAGTTCGACGCGGATCGGGAAGCGCCCCTGCAGCTCGGGGATCAGGTCGCTGGGCTTGGCCAGGTGGAAGGCGCCCGATGCGATGAACAGGATGTGGTCGGTCTTGACCGAGCCGTACTTCGTGCTCACGGTCGAACCCTCGACCAGCGGCAGGAGGTCGCGCTGCACGCCCTCGCGGCTGACGTCGCCGCCGCCCACGTTCTCGCCGCGCTTGGCGACCTTGTCGATCTCGTCGATGAAGACGATGCCGTGCTGTTCGCAGGCCTCGATCGCGGCTTCGCGGACCTCGTCCTCGTTGACCAGGCGGCCGGCCTCGTCCTCGATCAGCTGCTTGCGCGCGGCCTTGATCGGCAGGGTCTTCTTGTGCGTCTTGCCGCCGGACACCTGCGAGAACATCTGCCGCAACTGCTGGCCCATCTCCTCCATCCCGGGCGGCGCCATGATGTCGACGCCGACGTTGACCGCGGCCTCGATCTCGATCTCGCGTTCGTCGAGCTCGCCGGCGCGCAACTGGCGGCGCAGCTTGGTGCGGGTGGCGTCGTCCGGGGCATTGGACTGGGCGGACGGCTCGTCCTTCGCCGCCTCGGCCACGCTGAAGCCGAACGAGGTCGCGTTGCCGCTGCGGCGCGGCAGCAGCGCGTCGAGGATGCGATCCTCCGCGCGCTCCTCGGCCTGGGTGCGCACCCGCGCCTTGGCCTGCTCGCGATAGAGCTTCACGGCGGTGTCGGCGAGGTCGCGGATGATCTGCTCGACGTCCTTGCCGACGTAGCCGACCTCGGTGAAGCGCGTCGCCTCCACCTTCACGAAGGGCGCGTTGGCCAGGGTCGCCAGGCGACGTGCGATCTCGGTCTTGCCGACGCCGGTCGGCCCGATCATCAGGATGTTCTTGGGCATGACCTCGTCGCGCAGCGCGTCGTCGAGCTGCGCGCGCCGCCAGCGGTTCCGCAGTGCGATGGCGACCGCCCGCTTGGCCGCATGCTGGCCGACGATGTGGCGGTCGAGCGCCTGCACGATCTCGCGCGGGGTCATGGTGGCTGAGGTGTGATTGGTCATTTGTGATTCGCGATTCGTGATTGGGGGTGGGGTAGTCGACTCGACCAGGGAGGGGTGGTGGCCGCGCTTGCGAAGCGCACATCACCCTCCACGGATCACAACTCCTCGACCACCACGTTGCGGTTGGTGTAGATGCAGACGTCGCCGGCGATGTTGATCGCCTCCGTCGCGATGGCACGTGCGTCGAGCGCGGTGTGCGCGAGCAGCGCGCGGGCGGCGGAGAGCGCGTACATGCCGCCGGAGCCGATGGCGATGATGCCGTCCTCGGGTTCGATCACGTCGCCGGTACCGCTGATGACCAGCGAGGTGTCCTTGTCGGCGACCGCGAGCAGGGCTTCGAGCTTCCCCAGCCGGCGCTCGGTGCGCCAGTCCTTTGCCATCTCGACGGCGGCGCGCGCCAGCTGGCCGTGCTTCTCGAGCTTGGCTTCGAACAACTCGAACAGGGTGAAGGCATCGGCGGCGGCGCCGGCGAATCCGGCCAGCACCTGGTTGTCGCGGCCCAGCCTGCGCACCTTGCGTGCATTGGATTTCATCACGGTGTGGCCCAGCGTGACCTGGCCGTCGCCGGCCACGGCGACGCGGCCATCGCGGCGCACCGACACGATGGTGGTGGCGTGGAAAACGTGGGGGTTCTGGCTGGGATCCATCGCAGTCTCCGGGGTCGAATCGACTGGATGGGGTCGACCGGACACGGGGACAAGGGCAGGCAGGGCGCCGTTCAGGCGCGATCCTCAGTCGTCTTCGTCCGGCGTGCGTCGCCGCGCGCGCGGATGCGCGTCGTCGTACACGCGCGCCAGGTGCTGGTAGTCCAGGTGCGTGTAGATCTGCGTGGTGGCGATGTCGGCGTGGCCGAGCAGCTCCTGCACGCCGCGCAGGTCGCCGGAGGACTCCAGGATATGGCTGGCGAAGGAGTGGCGCAGCAGGTGCGGATGGACGCGCTTGAACAGGCCCTGTTGTTGCGCCAGCTTGCGCAAGCGCAGTTGCACCGCGCGCGGCGTGATGGGCCCGTTGCGGCCGGGGAACACCGGGTCGCCCTCGCCCGCCGCACCGGACGCACGCCAGTCGGCCAGCGCGGCGCGCGCGTGCGAGCCCAGCGGCACGCTGCGCTGCTTGTTGCCCTTGCCGAGCACGGTCACCAGGCCGTCGTCCAGGTCGAGGTCGCGCCAGCGAAGCGCGCACAGTTCCGACAAGCGCAGGCCGGAGGAATAGAACAGCTCGAGGAGGGCACGGTCGCGCCGTCCCAGCGGGGCATCGGTGGGCACCTCGACCAGGGCCTTGGCCTCATCCGGATCGAGCACCTGCGGCAACTTGCGTGGCGCCTTGGGAGCGCGGATGGCGGCGGCCGGACTCGCCGCGATCCGCCCCTGCCTCAGCAGCCAGCCGTAGAAACTGCGGCAGGCCGAGAGGCGGCGCTGCAGGCTCTTGGGCGACAGCCCGCGACGGTGCTCGGCGGCGATGAAGCCGCGCAGCTGCCCGGCATCGAGTGCCGGCACGTCGAGCGCATGGGTCGTCGCCCATGCGCACAGGGCCTCCAGGTCGCGGCGATAGGCATCGAGCGTGTGTGCCGACGCCCGCCGCTCGACGGCGAGGTGGGCGAGGAAGTCGTCGATGGCGCTCATGGTCGTCGATCCCCGTCCCGGGGGCTGCGTCAGTCGCGCTCGTACCGCTGCAGGGCAGCCACGAGGGCCTCGCCCATCATGCGCAGGAACAGCGTGCCCATGCCCGGGAAGAAACGGTTGGCGTCATGGCTGCCGACCGCGACCAGGCCCACGCCCGGCAAGGGCAGCAGGGCAGACGACTGCACCTCCTCCACGCGCGCGCCGTACAGCAGCGCGTTCTTCTCGGGCTGCAGGCGGCCGCAGATCGGTTCGCCATCGGCCAGGCAATCCTTGAACGGCGACAGCGCGGGCGCATCGGCGGGCACCACCTGCAACCAGTCGGCGCCATCGATTCCCGCCACCGGTGCATGCACCACCACCCGCACGAGGTCGCCGCTGAACTCCTCCGACAGCGTCGCCGCCATCGCACGCAGGGTGTCGGCCGCGCTCTCCTGCCGCATCAACGCCAGCGCGAGCTGGTGGGTGCGCACCGCGAGGCGCTCGTTTTCCTGGGCATTGGCGAACAGCTCCTGCAGGCGCCGGGACAGTTCGCGGTTCTTGTCGCGCAGGACGTCCAGCTGGTAGCTGGCGAGCGAAGCCGCCGACCCTTCGTCGCGCGGCACGACCAGGCTGACCGCCAGGTCCGGGAACTGCCGCAGGAAGTTCGGGTGCCTGCGAAGCCAGGCCGCCACTTCGTGCGCGCCCAGCTTCTCCTCGATCTCATTCATCACGCCACTCTCCTTCGAATACGAACGTGGCCGGGCCGGTCATCGACACCGGTGCGCCGTCGGCCGTCCACTCGATCCCCAATGTACCGCCCGGCAACTCGACGTCGACGCGACGATCCACCCGCCCGCGCGCCGCCAGTACCGCCACGGCCGCGCATGCGCCGCTGCCGCAGGCCAGCGTCTCGCCGACGCCCCGCTCGAACACGCGCAGGCGGATCCGGTCGCGGGCGACGACCTGGGCGAAACCGACATTGACCGACTCCGGGAACACGGGGTCGCGCTGGAGGGCCGGGCCGACGGTCGCGACCGGCGCCTCGTCGATGTCGTCCACCTCGACCACCGCGTGCGGGTTGCCCATGGACACGGCGCCAAAGCGCGGCAGCGCGGCGTCGACGGCGGCGTACCGGTCCTGCGGATCGGCCGGTCCCGCCATCGGGATCGAAGCGGGGCTGAACTCGGGCGGGCCCATGTCGACCGTGTAGCGGTCGCGGCCCACGCGCGTCACCGCGTGGCGACCCGCCGGACTGTCGAGATTGAAGCGCTCCCCCGATGCCGCCCCGTCGCGCACGAGCCAGGCAGCCACGCATCGGGCGCCATTGCCGCATTGCCGGGAGGCGCTGCCATCGGCATTCCAGATACCGTAGGCGGCGACGGCACCGGGCGAGCCCGCGTCCTCGATCGTCAGGATCTGGTCGCAGCCCACCCCGGCGTGGCGGTCGGCGAGGGCGCGGCACAGCGCCGCCGGGGGCGACGGCCGCCCGCCCCTCAGGTCCAGCACCACGAAGTCGTTGCCGGCACCGTGCATCTTGCTGAAACGCAGGCCGGCCCCGTCGCGCGCCCCGGGCGCGCTCATTGCCCCTGGGACCCGTCGCCCTCCTCCGGGACGGGCGCCTCGGGCAGGCCGTCTTCGTCCACCGGATCGGCAGCGGGTGCCGTCTCGGGCATCTCGATCACCGGCGCCTCGACCGGCGCCTGGACCAGCGGTCCCTTGTTGCCGCAGGCCACGAGGGCGAGCGACAGGAGCATCATCGACATGGCTGTGCGTGCGTTCATGGCGGCAGTGTAGCCCGCCCTACCGGCACTGCGAAGCTCATTCCGGGGGCGGTTCAGGCCGCCGCCACAGCCAGATCGCGACCGCCGCCATGATCGCGGTGCCCGTCGCGGCCATCCACGGGCGCGGGGCGGTCAGGAACATGATCGCCGCGCAGACCGCCATCATCACCGTCGCCAGGACCTTGGCCCGGCGGCTGACGGCACCGTGGGCCTCCCAGTCGCGGATCATCGGTCCGAACCGGCGGTCCCCGAGCAGGCGCCGGTGCAGCTTGTCGGAACCCCGGGCCGCCGCGAACGCCGACAGCAGCACGAAGGGCACCGTCGGCAGGCCCGGCAGGACGACGCCGACCAGCCCCAGCGCGAGGCTGGCATACGCCAGCAACCACCACGCCCAGCGGAACCCGGGAGCGCGCGGCGGCGACACGATCACTCCCCCGCCGGCGGGGCGAGCACGCTCCGGAACGCCGCCAGGGCGGCCGGGTGGTAGATCGTGTGGTGGTGTTCGGCGGGCATGTCCCGGTACTCGACCGCCAGGCCGGGCACGCGCGCCAGCGAGGCGGCCAGCGCCGCCGTCGGCCCCGCGATGCCGTCCTGGTCGCTGTTGGCCAGGAACACGGTCGCCGATCCCGGCGCGAGGCCTTCGAGGGCATCGGACGCGCGCCGGCCCAGCGCCCCACCGTTCCACCAGAGGCTGGGGTCGATGGCGATGTAGGTGTCGAACATCCCCGGCGCTTCGACCAGGGTTTCGACGACGAACAGGCCCGCCAGCGACTCGCCGACGATGGCCGATTCATCGGTGATGTCGTACCGGCGCGCGACTTCGGGCATCAGTTCTTCGGCGATGAAGCGCCGGAAGTTGGCCGAACCGCCCACGCGCGGGGCGATCTCGCGGTCCTCGGCCACGTCGGTCGGACCGGTCATGTCGCGACGGCGCTCGGTGTTCTCGATCCCCACCAGCAGGAAGGGGCGCGTGGTGCCGTTCATGCTGCCGACCTGGAGCAGGCCGGCGACATGCAGGAAGTCCTCGGCCAGGCCGCCGTCGGGCATGTACAGCACCGGCAGCCGCGCCCCCGCCTCCACCGCCGGCCGGTACACGTTGATGCGGCGCGTCTCGCCCAGCACCCCGCTGTCGAGGCTGAACCCCTCGCCGATCACGAGGGGCCCGGCGGTCGGGGCGTCGGCGGCCAGTACCGGTGAGAGGCCCGGCACCAGCAACAGCAGCGACAGGGCCGCGCCCTGCAGGCACCTCATGGCGCGCTGGGCTCCTTCACGCCCAACTGGTCGAGCATGAAGGCATACATCTCGGCGCGCTCGCGGTAGCGACGGAAACGGCCCGACTTGCCGCCGTGACCGGCCTCCATGTTGGTGCGGAACACGACGGTGTTGTCGGACGTGTCGACGTCACGCAGGCGCGCCACGTACTTGGCCGGCTCCCAGTACTGGACCTGCGAGTCCCACAGCCCGGTGCCGACGTACATCGCCGGATAATCCTGCGCCTTCAGGTTGTCGTAGGGCGAGTAGGCGAGCATGTAGTCGTAGTACTTCCGCTGCTCGGGATTGCCCCACTCGTCGTACTCGTTGGTCGTCAGCGGGATGGTCGGGTCGAGCATGGTGGTCACCACGTCGACGAAGGGCACCTGCGACAGGATCACGTCGTAATCGGCGGGCGCCATGTTCGCGATCGCGCCCATCAACAGGCCGCCGGCGCTGCCACCATAGGCGGCGACGCGGTCGGGCGCGGAGTACTTGTTCTCGACGAGGAAACGGGTCACGTCGATGAAGTCGGTGAAGGTGTTCTTCTTGTGGAACAGCTTGCCGTTGTCGTACCAGTCGCGACCCATCTCCTGCCCGCCGCGGATGTGCGCGATGGCGTAGACCATGCCGCGGTCGAGCAGGCTGACCACCGTGCTGTTGAAGCCCGGGTCGGTCGAGGAGCCGTAGCTGCCGTAGGCGTACTGGAGCATCGCCGCGGTGCCGTCGCGCTCGAAACCCTTCCGGTAGACCAGCGACACCGGCACCTTCGTGCCGTCGCGGGCGGTCGCCCACAGGCGCTCGGTGACGTATTGCGAAGGGTCGTAACCGAC
Source organism: Gammaproteobacteria bacterium (assembly GCA_030431185.1). GTDB lineage: Bacteria > Pseudomonadota > Gammaproteobacteria > Xanthomonadales > Xanthomonadaceae > Marilutibacter. The sequence goes on from JAUIJO010000035.1 coordinate 7,585, forward strand.
GACCGGTTCCTGCTTGAGCTGGCGGCGATCGCCTGTGCGCACGTTCAGTTCGTACACGGTGGACGGAGTGGTCATCGAGGTGTAGTCGTAACGCAGCCACTCGGTGTCCGGCTCCGGGTTGGCCGACAGGCCCATCGAATACGCCGGTTCGTCGGCCTTGACGTATTCGGAGTCGCCCGGGGCCTGGCCGGGCTCGCCGCGGACCAGGCGCAGGCGCTCCAGGCCCTCGGAGCGCTCGGCGATCGCGGCGAAGCCGTCGAACAGCTCGACGCCGTCGATGAAGACGTCGTCGCGGTGCGCGATCCAGTCCTGCCAGTCCGCGCGGGAGGTGCTGCCGGTGGGCGCGGTGACGATCTTGAAGTTGCGCGCGCCATCGGCATTGGTCCGGATCACCCAGCGGCCGTCATGATGGTCGGCGTCGTACTCGACGTCGCGCTCGCGGGGCGCCAGCACGACGAACTCGCCGGGATCGGCCGCGGGCGTGCAGCGCATCTCGCTGGACACGGTGCTCTCGACCCCGATGCAGATGAACTTCTCGTCGCGGGTGCGGCCGATGCCCATGTAGAAGCTGTCGTCCTTCTCCTCGTACACCAGCACGTCGTCGGCCACCGGGGTGCCCAGCACATGCTTCCTGACACGGACGGTGAGCAGGGTCTCCGGGTCGTTCTCGACGTAGAACAGGGTGCGGTTGTCGTCGGCCCAGATCAGGTTGGCCGACACGCCCTTGATCTCGTCGGGATACAGCTCGCCGGTCTCGAGGTCCTTGATCCGCACCGTGTACTGCCGGCGGCCGTTGAGGTCCTCGGCATACGCCAGCAGGCGGTTGTCGGGGCTGACCTCGCGGTCGCTGACCGCGTAGTAGTCCTTGCCCGCCGCCAGGGCGTTGAGGTCGAGCATCACCTGCTCGCCGGCGAAGTCGCCGGCGTCGGTGGCCTTCTGGATGGACGCGGCGTCCACGCCGGGACCGTCCTTGCGACGGGCGTGGACCGGATAGTCCTGGCCGGTCTCGTAGCGGGTGTAGTACCAGTAGCCGTGCTTCCGGTACGGCACCGAACTGTCGTCCTGCTTGATGCGGCCGACGATCTCGTCGTAGAGCCGGTCCTCGAGGGGCTTGAGCGGGGCCATGACCGCGTCCGTGTAGGCGTTCTCGGCGTCGAGGTAGGCCAGCATGGCCTTGTCCTCGCGCTTGTCGTCGCGCAGCCAGTAGTACTCGTCCTGGCGCTCGGCGCCATGCGGCGCCTTGACGACATGCGGGCGCTTCTCGACATCGGGCGGCGTGGGCGGGGCGGCAGGCGACAGGGTCGGCAAGGTCATGAGGATGGCGGCAAGCAGGAGGCTGGGCTTCATGGGATGGGGTCCGGGACGGGGTTTCGCAACGGTTCCCCCGAAAGGTAGCGTGTTCCGGGGCTTTCGGCACATGCCTGTCGGCATGGTGGCCCCCGGAGCCTCGACACTGCCGTCGCCGTGGTTTTTGACTTTGCTTTTGACCTTCCGTGCCGTTAAAGCGAGCCGCGCACCGCAGGACAAAGGGAGAAAAGGGGCCCTTGTCTGAGCGAAGCGAGTTTGGGCACCGCACCCTTTGTCCGAGGAGCACAGGGCACCGGCGCGGCGAAGCCGCGTCGGCGAGTGTCCGGCACAGGCGCTTTTGGTTACTTTTGGCGCGCCAAAAGTGACTCGCACGCGTCAGCGTGTGAAAGCGTTTGATCCTGCTTCTGCTTACTCACAGAAGCCAAAGACCAAGATCAACGGCAACGGCAACGGCAACGGCAACGGCAACGGCAATGTCAGCGATGCGGCTGCCCCTGCGTCCGGACCGGCACATGAAAACGGCGGGGCTTTCGCCCCGCCGTCGCGTCTTGCGGATATCCCGGTATCCCGGGGACCTACTCGGCCAACTCCTTCCACAGGAAGGTGAAGGCCAGCGCACTCATGTGCGCCGCCTGCGCGTTGTTGGCCGCACCGCCGTGGCCGCCCTCAATGTTCTCGTAGTAACGCACGTCCTTGTCGGCGTCGCGCATCTGCGCGGCCATCTTGCGCGCATGGCCCGGGTGCACGCGGTCGTCGCGGGTGGAGGTCATGAAGATCGTCGGCGGATACTGCTTGCCGGCGTCGAACAGGTGGTAGGGCGAGAAGGTCTTGATGAAGGACCAGTCGGCCGTGTCGGGATCGCCGTACTCGGCCATCCACGAGGCACCGGCCAGCAGGTGGCTGTAGCGCTTCATGTCGAGCAGCGGCACCTGGCAGACGATCGCGCCGAACAGTTCCGGGTACTGGGTTAGCATGTTGCCCATCAGCAGCCCGCCGTTGCTGCCGCCCTGCGCGCCGAGGTGTCCGGGCGAGGTGATGCCGCTCGCGACCAGGTCGCGGGCGACGGCGGCGAAGTCCTCGTAGGCCTTGTGGCGGTTCGCCTTCAGCGCGGCCTGGTGCCACTTCGGGCCGTACTCGCCGCCGCCACGGATGTTGGCGACCGCGTAGACGCCGCCCTGCTCCAGCCAGCCCTTGCCGACCGTCGCCGAATACCCGGGCGTGAGGGAAATCTCGAAGCCGCCGTAGCCGTACAGCAGGGTCGGCGCCTTGCCGTCCATCTCCAGGTCCCGCGGACGGACCAGGAAGTACGGCACGCGGGTGCCGTCCTCGCTGGTGGCGAAGTGCTGTTCGACGACGTCGCGGGAGGCATCGAAGAACGCCGGCATCGACTTGAGCGGTTCCGGCGCCTTGCCGATCTCGACGAGCGACAGCGTGGTCGGGGTCAGGTAGCTGGTGACCGTCATCCACACCGCGTCGCTTTCGTCGGGGTCGACCGCGCTGATGCCGACGGTGCCGAGTTCCGGCGCGCCCGGGAACGCCGAGCGGGCCCAGTCACCCTCGCCGGGCGTCAGCAGTTCGAGCTTGCTGCTGACGTTGTCCAGGATGTTCAGCACCAGGTGGTTGCGGGTCCACGCATGGCTCGCCAGCGAGGTCTCGTCGCTGGGTTCGAACAGCACGGTGAAGTCGCGCTTGCCCGCCATGAACGCGTCGAAGTCCATCGCGATCAGGCTGCCCGCCGGATAGGTGACCTCGCCGTCCTGGTCGTCTGCGACGGTGTAGGGCTCGCGCGGCTCGAGCAGCAGCCATTCGCGATGCACCGACTTGTTGACCGAGTTGGGGACGTCGACCTTCGCCAGCGAACCATCGGCGGCGCGCAGGTACAGCTCGTCGTTGTAGAAGGCCAGGGTACGGCTGACGAAATCGCGCTCGAAGCCCGGCGTATCGTCGTGGAAGGCGGCGATGTACATGTCGTCCGGCTGGCCTTCGTAGACCACCGTCGCGGCGGACAGCGGCGTGCCGCGCTTCCATTCCTTGACGATGCGCGGGTAGCCCGAGGGCGTCATCGATCCGTCGCCGAAGTCGGTGTAGACGAAGACGGTGTCGCGATCGATCCAGCCCAGCCCGCCCTTGGCCTCGGGGCGGAAGAAGCCGTCCTCGACCCAGGTCTTGCTGCCCATGTCGAACTCGCGGGTGACGTCGGCATCGGCGCCGCCGCGCGACAGCGAGACCAGGCAACGGTCGTAGTCCGGGCGCAGGCAGTCGGCGCCATGCCAGACCCAGTTCTCGCCTTCGGCCTTGTTCAGCGCGTCGACGTCGAGCACGGTCTCCCACTTCGGCGAAGGCTTGCGGTACTCGTCGAGGGTGGTGCGGCGCCACAGGCCGCGCTCGTGCTGCTTGTCCTTCCAGAAGTTGTAGTAGTACTCGCCGATCTTCTGGACGCCGGGGATCTTGGCGTCGGAATCGAGGATGGTGCGGATCTCGGACTCCAGCGCCTTGAAGCGGGGCGTGGACGCGAGCTCGGCCTCGGTCCTGGCGTTCTCGGCCTTGACCCAGGCCATCGGCTTGTCGCCAGTGACGTCTTCCAGCCACTGGTAGGTATCGTTCACGGTCGCCTCCTGGGCATGGGCGGTGCCCACGGCGCCGGCAAGCAGGCCCGTCGAAGCGAGACTGGCGGAGATCAGCAGGGTCTGGCAGGCATGCGACAGCTTGGGCATGGGCAGGGTCCGGTGGGCAGGGATGAAGCCCGGAACGCTACCACAGGGCCGCCACCCCCCTCCCCTGCCTGCGGTCATGGGGCAACGCGAACCGGCGAAGGCGCGCCCCCTCAGGCGACCCGGCGTGGCGGCACCCGGCCGGGGGTCCGCTGACCCCGGCGCAGCACCGGGCTACGACGCAGGGCCTGCGGCGCGCGCCGGCGGGGTGCCAGGGCGACGCGGCGCGGCGCGGGGTCGCGCCACGGCAGCCGGAAGCGGTGGGCCGCCCACCAGCCCACCAGCGGCATGCCCAGCAGCCACAGGGGCAACCAGCCGAGCATGGGGTGGCTGCCGCGGGCCTCGGGCACCATCAGCAGCAGCAGGGCGCCGATGGCGACGGCGGCGCGCAGGACTTCGTCGACCAGCGGGTGGGGCCGGGGCGACGCTGCGTGCGCCGCGGAAGAACGGGCATGGACGGTGTGCATGGCATGGCTCCCTAGTGTGGGGAGCCACTCTCGCGCGCCGGCATCTCACCGGCTAAGACGGCGCCGCCGCGGCCGTCGGATCAGTAGCCGGCGGCATCCAGGGCCTTGTCGGCCTCGACGCGCCCCAGCTCGATCAGCTCGCCGGCCCGCCAGAACTCGTAGAACTGGCAGGCATCGCGCGGGATGCGGATGACCAGCTCCGGCGGGTCGAGCGCCAGCTGCACGCGCGAGATCTGCGCCTGCATGGTGTCGAGCGACCGGGCCATCAATTCGCTCAGGCCCATGCCGGCCCCGAACCGGGCGACGGCCGCCGGGTCGCCGGCTTCGTCTTCCGACAGGCCCACCCAGCGCGCCAGGCGGCGATGCCAGGCCGCGGTCGTCGCAACGCCGTCCTCGCCGTCCTCGCCGTCCGCGTCCGCGGGCTTGCCCGGCGGGCGATGGGGCCAGCCATGCATGTCGACGGCGACCAGACGATGCGCGTCGGACAGCCGGGTGGCGGCGATCGGCAACGGCGCCAGCAGGCCCCCATCGACGAGCTCCCGGCCATGGACGACGTGCGGGGTGAACACGCCCGGGATGGCGATCGACGCGCGCACCGCGTCCCACAGGTCGCCGTCGCGCAGCCATACTTCGCGCTGGCGCATCAGGTCGACCGCGACCGCGGTGAAATCGATATCCAGGTCCTCGATGCGCGGCGCGCCGGTGAGTTCGCGCAATGCGTCCATCAGCCGGCCGCCCTCGAACAGGGCCGCGCGGCCGAAGGCGGGGTCGAGCAGGCGCAGCATCTGCGTGCGGCTCAGGGTCAGCAGCCATTCGCGGTAGACCTCGAGCTTGCCGGCGGCGAACAGGCCGCCGACCAGGGCGCCACTGGACGAGCCGGCCACCGCGACGATCTGCATGCCCCGCGCCTGCAGGGCTTCGATCACGCCGATCTGGGCCAGCCCGCGCGCTCCGCCCGAGCCGAGCACCAGCGCGACGCGTTCCTGCCGCTGGATCCTGGGAGCATCCGCCGCTGCCATCGCCGCCCCTCAGTCGTACTGGGCCAGCGCCAGCGACAGCAGGGCGCGCGCCTGTTCGCGCAGCACCGGCGGCTCGACGATCTCGGCGTCGCTGCCGTAGTGCAGGACATCCATCAGCAGCTCGCGGCCGTTGCTGTAGGGGATCTTGAGCTCGTAGCGGCCGTCGGGCAGGAAGCGCCCCTGCTGCTGGGAATGCCAGTGCTCGTCGGCGACCCAGCGCGCGGCCTTGGCGTTGAACACGATCGTGGCCCAGCCCTTGGGCGTGCCCGAGAAGATGCCGTAGCTCGAGGCGAGCTGGGTGTCGAGTTCCTCGTCGGGCACGTCGCGCGCGGCCTCGTCCAGGAGCTTCGCGGTGGTGATGCGGTCGACGGCGAAGCTGCGCAGCGCATCGCGGGTGTGGTCCCAGGCATCGAGGTACCAGTTGTCGCGATAGTGGGTCAGGCGCTGCGGCGAGACCAGGCGGCGCGTCGCCTCGTCGGTGGACCGCGCCCGGTATTCGAAGCTCAGCTGCTTGCGGTCCAGGACGGCGGTGGCGACGTTGCGGAACGCATGTTCGTCGAGCTTGCGGGTGCGGTGCGGGACCACGCGCACGCGCTCGACCGGCACCCGCCGGCCACCGGCGTGCTCGTCGAGCAGTTTCTCGATGCGGTTCTGCAAGGGCGCCAGCGCGTTCGACAGGACGCCGCCACCACTGCGCATCAGCAACTGCTGCGCCGCCAGCAACGAGTGCAGCTCCTGCGAACTGAGCCACAGCCCGGGGAGCTCGAAGCGGTCCTTCTCGGAGGCGTCGTAGTTGAAACCGGCCTCGCCGTTGCCCACCACCGGCGCCATCAGGAAGTCGCGCAGGTAGGCCAGGTCGCGGTATGCGGTCGCGCGCGAGCATTCCAGCTCTTCCATCAGCCGCTGCACCGTGACCGGGTAGCGGGCGTTGGAGAGGATGCGGTGCAGGGCGTGGATGCGTTCGATGCGTTCCATGACAGCGGATTTCCGGCGGGGGAGATGGCAGGTTACGACGGCTCGAGGCGGCAAGCATGGCACTGGCTGGCCATCGGGCGCCATCGGGCACGCCGTCACATGTCGGGACCGGCGCCCCTCCGCGGCGACATGCCACGCCACGCATGTCCGGGCGACCGGGCCGCGCCCGCGGGCCGGTGCCCCTCGCCAGCCCGGCCGCGTCGGCGCACAATACGCGCCATGCCCGGTTCCAGCCCGCTCGGCCCCGTCGAGCCTGCCATCGACCTGTCGCCCACGCCGGGCGACGAGGTCAAGACCACCACCTGCTACATGTGCGCCTGTCGCTGTGGCATCAAGGTGTGGCTGCAGGACGGGCGCATCCGCTACATCCAGGGCAATCCCGGGCACCCCGTCAACCAGGGCGTGCTGTGCGCGAAGGGCTCGGCCGGGATCATGCAGCACTACTCGCCGGCGCGGCTGGACAAGCCCTTGCTGCGCGTCGGCGAGCGCGGTGCCGGCGAGTTCCGCGAGATCGGGTGGGACGAAGCTATGGCCATCGCCACCGGCTGGCTGGCGCCGATCCGCGAGCGCAACCCCGACGAACTGGCCTTCTTCACCGGCCGCGACCAGTCGCAGGCCCTCACCGGCTGGTGGGCGCAGCAGTTCGGCACGGTCAACTACGCCGCCCACGGCGGCTTCTGCTCGGTCAACATGGCCGCCGGCGGCCTGTACACGCTGGGCGGCAGTTTCTGGGAATTCGGCGAGCCCGACTGGGAGCGCACGAAGTACCTGATGCTGTGGGGCGTGGCCGAGGACCACGACTCCAATCCGATCAAGCTGGGGCTGGGCAAGGTCAAGGCCAACGGCGCCAAGATCGTCGCGGTGAACCCGGTGCGCAGCGGCTATGGCGCGATCGCCGACGAGTGGATCGGCATCCGCCCCGGCACCGACGGCCTGTTCGCCTTCGCACTGATCCACGAGCTGCTCAAGGCCGACCGCATCGACCTGGACTACCTGGTCCGCTACACCAACGCCCATTGGCTGGTGGTGCGCAACCCCGGCGGCAGCGACGACGGGCTGTTCGCGCGGGACGCCGAGGGCCAGCCCCTGTGCTGGAACCGCGACGCGGGCCGCGCGGTCGACGCGGCGGCCACCGGCACATCGCCGGCCGTGGTGGGCTCCTACCGGCTTGCCGACGGGCGCACCGCGGTGCCGGTGTTCCATCTCACCGCCGAGCGCTACCTCGACCCGGAATATTCGCCCGACAACGTCAGCGAGCGTTGCGGCATCCCGGCCGCGACCATCCGCCGCATCGCGCGCGAACTGGCCGAGGCCGCGTTCGACCACGAAATCCGGCTCCCGGTCGCCTGGACCGACGCCTGGGGCCGCCAGCACGATGAAATGGTGGGTCGACCGGTGTCGATGCATGCCATGCGCGGCATCAGCGCGCACAGCAACGGCTTCCATACCTGCCGCGCCCTGCACCTGCTGCAACTGCTGCTGGGCGCGGTCGACACGCCCGGCTCGTTCCGTTACCAGCCGCCCTTCCCCAAGCCCATCCCACCGCCCAACCGGCCGGGCAAGGCCCGCCAGGACAATGGCGTGCTCGACGCCGCGCCGCTGGGCTTCGTGCACGGACCCGAGGACCTGGTGGTCGATGCCGACGGCCATCCCCGCCGCATCGACCACGCCTACTCGTGGGCGTATCCGCTGTCGGCGCACGGCATGATGCACACGGTCATCCGCAATGCGTGGGCCGGCGACCCCTACCGGATCGACACCCTGCTGATGTTCATGGCCAACATGGGCTGGAACTCGGCGATGAACACGAGCGAGACCATCGGCTGGCTCACCGACAAGGACGACGACGGCGAGTACCGCATCCCGCGCATCATCTATTCCGATGCCTATGCCTCGGAGATGGTCGCCTACGCCGACCTGGTGCTGCCGGACACCACCTACCTGGAGCGCTTCGACGCGATCAGCATGCTCGACCGGCCGATCTCCGACGCCGACGGCGCCGCCGACGCGATCCGCCACCCGGTGCTGGACCCGGCGAAGCAGCGCCAGGGACGCGACGTGCGGGGCTTCCAGTCGGTCCTGATCGACCTGGGGACCCGACTGGGCCTCCCGGGACTGCTCAACGAGGACGGCTCGGCCCGCTACGCCGACTACGCCGACTACATCACCCACCACGAACGCGCGCCCGGGGTCGGCCTGCTGGCCGGCTGGCGCGGCGAACACGGCGAGGTCGACGCCAAGGGCCAGCCCAATCCGGACCAGTTGCAACGCTACATCGACAACGGCGGGTTCTGGCGCAGCGAAATCCCCGAGCACGCGCGCTATTTCAAGATGGCCAACCGCGGCTATCTCGACTGGGCGCAGCACATGGGTTTCCTCGGCCACGGCGACCCGATCGTGCTGCAGCTGTACTCGGAGACGATGCAGAAATTCCGCCTGGCCGCGCAAGGCCACGGCCCGCACCAGCCGCCCGACGCCCACCGCGCGCGCGTGGCGACCTACTTCGATCCGCTGCCGACCTGGTACGAGCCCTTCGAGGGGGCGCAGGCCGGCGGCGACGGCACCGCGTTCCCGCTGTCCGCGGTGACCCAGCGGCCGATGTTCATGTACCACGCCTGGGGCTCCCAGAACGCCTGGTTGCGGCAGATCACGACGCGCAACTATCTGTACCTGCATCCCGACACCGGTGCCCGGCACGGCATCGCCGACGAGGACTGGGTGACGGTCGCGTCGCACCACGGCGAGATCACCGTGCAGGCGAAGTTCGCCGGCAACGTGCAGCCCGACACCGTGTGGACCTGGAACGCGATCGGCAAGCGCAAGGGCGCCTGGCGCCTGGACAAGGACGCCCCGGAGGGCCGCAAGGGCTTCCTGCTCAACCACCTGATTTCCGACATCACCCCGAAGGGCGACTACGCCAATGCCGATCCCGTGACCGGGCAGGCGGCATGGTTCGACCTGCGCGTGCGCATCGCCCCGGCCGCCGCCGTGGACGATGCCGAAACGGCGCCGCAGTTCGCGCCGGTCGACTTCGGTCGCGCCGATCCGGGGCCGCTGCGCTACGGCGCGGACTTCCGCGCGGCCCGCCGCCACAAGGAGTCCACATGACCGCGTCCCCGCCACCCGTCCGCCGCGTCGCCGGCTGGTCCTGCATCGCGCTGGGGTTCGCGGTGGTCATCCTGCTGGGCCTGGGCCTGATCGGTCCCGGCACCGGCGATGCGCCGCCCGCCTCGCTCACCGCCGCCCTGCTGGCCCTGGTACCCGCGCTGGTGCTGGCCCTGGGCGCCTTCGTGGCCGGGCTGGTGCTGTTGCGCGGCGGCACCCCGGGGCGCGGCCGATGACCGGC
>JAUIJO010000285.1 GCA_030431185.1 Gammaproteobacteria bacterium
CCGCCCCCGCCCAGGAGATCCCCGCATGAAGGCCGTCGGATACCAGACCCCCTCGCCGATCGACGCCGCCGACGCGCTGCTCGACATCGAGCTGCCCGAACCCACCCCCGGTCCGCGCGACCTGCTCGTCGACGTGCATGCGATAGCGGTCAATCCGGTCGACACCAAGGTCCGGCGCAGCGCATCGCCCGAGGGGACGCCCTACAAAGTGCTCGGCTGGGACGTCGCCGGCGTGGTGCGCGACGTCGGGGCCGAAGTCGGCCTGTTCAAGCCCGGCGACCGCGTCTGGTACGCCGGCTCGATCGCGCGCCCGGGCGGCAACAGCGAGCGGCATGTGGTCGACGAGCGCATCGTCGGGCGGATGCCGCGCAGCCTGGACTTTGCCCAGGCCGCGGCCCTTCCGCTGACCGCGATCACGGCGTGGGAGCTGCTGTTCGACCGCCTCGGCGTGGCCCGCGATGGTGGCGAGGGGCAGACGCTGCTGGTCGTCGGCGCAGCCGGCGGGGTCGGTTCGATCCTGGTCCAGCTCGCGCGCCGCCTGACCCGCCTGAAGGTGATCGGCACCGCCTCCCGCGAGGAGACGCGACAGTGGGCCCTCGACCTGGGGGCGCACGCCGTGGTCGACCACCGCCGCCCGCTGGCGGAAGCCCTGGCCGCGATCGACGTGCCCCAGGTCGAGTACATCGCCAGCCTGACCCACACCGGCAGCCACTTCCCGCAGCTGGTCGAAGCACTGGCGCCGCAGGGCCGGATCGCCCTGATCGACGACCCCGACAGCCTCGACGCGCGCCTGCTCAAGCGCAAGAGCGCGTCGCTCCATTGGGAGTTCATGTTCGCCCGCCCGCTGTTCGAGACCCCGGACATGATCGAACAGCACCGCCTGCTCGACACCGTCGCCGACCTGGTCGACGACGGCGTCCTGCGTACCACGGTGGGCGAACACTTCGGCCGCATCGACGCCGCCAACCTGCGGCGCGCCCACGCGCTGCTCGAGAGCGGCCGCGCCCGCGGCAAGATCGTGCTGGAGGGATTCGCCGGCTGAATCCCGGTGCCGCGCCATGGCGGCTAGAATGGCGCTCCTTGTTCCAATCGAGCCGGCCATGGCCCTCAACTCCACCGTCGTCAAGGCGGAACTGCAGATCAGCGACATGGATCGGCACTACTACGCCACCCACGACCTCACCCTGGCGCAGCATCCGTCGGAAACCGACCAGCGCCTGATGTTGCGCGTGGTCGCGTTCGCGCTGTACGCCAGCGACCGCCTGGAGTTCGGCCGTGGCCTGAGCACCGAGGAAGACCCGGACCTCTGGCTGCGCGACTACACCGGCGACATCGACCTGTGGATCGACCTCGGCCAGCCGGACGAATCGCGGATCAAGAAGGCCTGCGCGCGCGCGCAGCAGGTGGTGGTGGTCAACTACAGCGGCAATGCCGCCGATATCTGGTGGACGAAGATCGCCACTTCTCTGACGCGCCTGAAGAACCTCACGGTACTCGACCTGCGTCCGGACACGGTCGACGCTCTGGCGGCGATCGGCAAGCGCGGCATGCGCCTGCAGGCCCTGATCCAGGACGGCGAGCTGACGCTCATGAGCGACCTGGGTAGCGTCGCGCTGCGACCGGACGTGCGCGTCGCCGCGCAGTAGGCGGTCCGGTCCATGGCCCGCGACACCCACGACGTGCTGGTGGTTGGCGGCGGTGCCGCGGGCCTGATGTGCGCGATCACCGCCGGCCAGCGCGGTCGGCGGGTATGCGTGGTCGAACATGCCAACCGGGTCGGGAAGAAGATCCTGATGTCAGGCGGCGGCCGCTGCAACTTCACCAATACGGGCACCTCGCCCTCGAACTACCTGTCGGCCAATCCGCATTTCTGCAAGTCCGCGCTGGCCCGCTACACGCCGTGGCAGTTCATCGAGATGGTCGAGCGCCATCGCATCGCCTACCACGAGAAGGAACTCGGCCAACTGTTCTGCGACATCTCGTCCAAGCTCATCGTGCGCATGCTGCTGGACGAATGCCAAGCCGCCGGGGTGCAGGTCGAGACCTCCTGCAGCATCGAGCAGGTGGTCCACGACGACGATGGCGGCTTCACCCTTCGGACCACGCGCGGCGCGTTCACCGCCCCGTCCCTGGTCGTGGCCAGCGGCGGCCTCTCCATCCCCAGCATGGGTGCGACGGGCTTCGGCTATGAACTCGCGCAACGTTTCGGCCATGCGGTTCTCCCGACACGGGCCGGCCTTGTGCCGCTCACCCTCAGCGGCAAACACCTGGACCGCATGGAGGGCCTCAGCGGAGTCGCACTCCCGGTCACCGCAAGCTGCAACGGGCAGTCCTTCAGCAACGCCATGCTGGTGACCCACCGCGGGGTCAGTGGCCCGTCGATCCTGCAGGTGTCGTCCTACTGGCAACCCGGCGATGCCTTGCAGCTGGACCTGCTGCCCGGTCGGGACGCATTCGACTGGCTGCAGGCACAGCAACGCGAGCGCCCGGCCGCGGAGCTCAAGACCGTACTGGCGGAGGTGATGCCCAAGCGCTTCGCCCAGCGCCTGTGCGAGGTGTGGCTGCCCGCCGCGGCGACGCCGCGACCGCTGCGCCAGTTCAACGGACCGCAATTGCGCGCGATCGCGGAGGTACTCGGCTCATGGCCGCTGGTCGCCAGCGGCACCGAAGGCTATCGAACCGCCGAGGTCACCCTGGGCGGCGTCGACACCGACGGACTCTCGTCTAGCACCATGGCCTCGCGGCACGTGCCCGGGCTCTACTTCATCGGCGAAGTCGTCGACGTCACCGGCTGGCTCGGCGGCTACAACTTCCAGTGGGCGTGGGCCTCGGGCCACGCGGCCGGCCTGGCGGCGTGAGCGACCCGCGTGATGGGCCCAGGGCCGTAGGGTGGGTAGAGCCGAAGGCGAAACCCCCCGTCGCGCACCCGCAGGCATGACGAAGAGGGGTTTTGCTCCGCGCTACCCATCCTACGACCCTGCCTCTCCCCCCCGGCCTCGTAGGGTGGGTAGAGCCAAAGGCGAAACCCACCGTCGCGCATCCACATGCACCACGAACGATGGGTTCTGCTTCGCGCTACCCATGCTAGGACCCCGCCTCTCCCCCCGCCTCGTAGGGTGGGTAGAGCCAAAGGCGAAACCCACCGTCGCGAAATTGCACGCACGA
>JAUIJO010000286.1 GCA_030431185.1 Gammaproteobacteria bacterium
GCCACCACGCCCAGGGGCGCGCGCAGCGTGTAATTGAGCCCGGCTTCGCCGTGGTGCGATTCGCTGGCGAACTGGGTCGCGGCATGGGCGAAGAAACGCAGGTTCTGCACCGCGCGCGGCACCTCGACCTCGCGGGCCAGGCGCGTGGGCTTGCCCGCATCGCGCGATTCGGCGCGGGCGAAGTCGTCCAGGCGGGCCTCCATCGCCGAAGCCAGCCGTTCGAGCCAGCGAGCGCGCTCGCTGTTGGGCAGGCCGGACCAGGCGGGGAACGCCCCGCGCGCGGAGGCTACGGCACGGTCCACGTCCTCGCGGCCGCCGTCGGCGACTTCGGCGAAGGGCTGGGCCGTCGCCGGGTCGAACACCTCGCGCCATCGGCCCGAAGCCGGTTCGCGGGGTTCGCCATGGATCCAGTGCTTCAGGCGCATGCGGGCAGCTTAACGCGCCGGCGCCGCGCGTGGCGCATCATCGGCGCCGGGTGGGCGGGACCGATTGAGGCTCCTGGTACTCGATGCCGACCCGGCTGTCGGTCACCCGCGCCACCCGCGCCGCTACGATCACCGCGGGTTTGTCCTCGGCCTCGTAGAAGAACAGGCGCACGACCTGCTCCTCCTCCAGCACGCTGCCAGGAGGCACGGCCACGCTGCACCCGCCCTCGGAGAGGTCGAGCAGCTCGGCGAACCAGGCCTGCTCGCCCCGCACCACCATCACGCGGTCATGGAAGGGCGTGCGATCACCGATGCGTCGTTCGTCGTCCAGCGCTTTGTCCATCTTCCATCCAACGGTTACAGGGAACGGGTTCGGCCGCCGTCCACCGGCAGGTTGATCCCGGTGATGTAGGCGGCGGCGGGCGAACAGAGGAACGCGACCGCCGCGGCCGTCTCCTCGGGCCGGGCGAAGCGCCGCATGGGGATCGCGGCGACCATGTCGGCATAGACCTCGGCGCGGCTGTGGCCGCTCTTGGCGACGGTCGAATCGATGATCTGCTCGATGCGCGGCGTCTGCGTGGACCCGGGCAGTACGTTGTTGACGGTGATGCCGCGCGGGGCCAGTTCGGTGGCCAGCGTCTTGGCCCAGCTCGCCACCGCCCAGCGCGTCGCGTTGGACACGCCCAGGCCGGCCAGCGGCTCCTTCACCGAGGTCGAGATGATGTTGACGATGCGCCCGTAGCCATCGCGCTCCATGCCCGGTATCACGGTTTCGGCCAGCACATGGTTGGCGATGAGGTGCTGGCGGTAGGCGTCCTCGAACGCGGTCACCGCGGCACCATGGACGGTGCCGGGTGGGGGGCCGCCGCTGTTGTTGACGAGGATGTGCACCGGGCGTGCCGCGACGAGCGACGCCACTTTCGCCCGCAGTGCGTCCGTCGCGGAGGCGTCGGCGGCGATCCAGGCATGCGATTGCCCCGCGCGGGGCGTCGGCAATTCCGCCACGAGGGCTTCCAGCACGTCGTCCCGACGGGCGAGGAGGGTGACGTCCGCGCCGAGGCCCGCCAGTTCGCGTGCGGTCGCCAGGCCGATGCCCTGGCTGGCGCCGCACACTAGGGCATGCCTGCCCTTCAGGTCGATGTCCATCGTTCAGTCTCCCGAATGGGCCCCGACGTCCGCCTGCACGGCCGCGCGCATCAGGTACGCGACCTCGTGGCTGGAAGCGTCGGGGCGCTTTTCCAGTTGCTCGATCACCGCAGAGCGGTTGGCCAGGGGGTGGTTCTGGCTGAGCTTGAACTTCAACTCCACCCGCTCGGCGGTGAATTCGAATCCGATGATCCCACGCAACTGGGAACGGTGTTCGGATCGCTCGGCCGCGAACCGCCAGTCGCTGCCCACGCGGCTTTCGTGGTGGAGGGCCAGGCGATCCACCAGATCCGCCAGCAAGGCCTCGTCATCGAAGGCCTGCAACCGACCATGCAGGTGCGCCACCGCGTAGTTCCACGTCGGCACGCGCGAAGCCGGCTCCTTGTCGGGATACCAGGCCGGCGACACATAGGCATGCGGTCCATGCAGGATCGCGAGGGCGGGGCCGTCGTGCCCCGACTGCGGATTCGGACGGGCCCAATGTCCGCTCAGTCGGACCTGGTCGCCATCGCGCCGGTACAGCACGGGCAGGTGGCTCACCGTCGGCACGCCATCGCGCACCGTCACCAGGGTGATGAAGCCGTCGCGGTCGGCCAGTCCGTCCAGCGCCGCGAGATCGGTTTCGGCGAACGCGCGGGGGAGGTACACGGCGTGCCGCTCCTCAGTGCCGCGCGGGAAGCGTCTGCACCATCAGGGCGCGCAGGGCTTCGTCGTCGCGGGCGCGCGGCGGGGCCAGTTCGCCCGGCAGGAAGCCGCGCGCCTCCATGTCGGCTTCGTCCAGCCCTTCCAGTTCGACGAACTCCGCATCGAGCAGGGCCGCCCGTGCGCTGTCCTCGCTGTCGTAGGGCAGGGTGTTGCCGTCGCTGTCGAAGACCTCGGCGGTGCCGGCCTCGCGCACCCGCAGGCGTGCCCACACGACGGTCCGGCCAAGGGTGGCCAGCCACCACTGTCCGGCCGGCACGAGGGAGGTCGATGCGTCGCTCATCCCACCAGCTCCGAAAGCAGCCAGAGCACGCCGGCCATCGCCAGCCCGCCCAGGATCGTCATCAGCGACCACCTGGCCGGCGTCGCCAGCCCGTCCAGGTTGCGGTCGCCCGCCGATGCGTAGCCCTTGCGCAGCAGCCAGCCCAAGGCGGCGGGCTTGAAGAACGCCCCCGGCCCCAGCTCCGACTGGAGCCGCGGGTGGCGGTCGCGGATGTGCACCAGCGCGAGCGGCCAGAAGATCAGCAGCGCGGTGAACCCGGCGATGGCGATGGCGACGAACAGCAGGGCGAGGAACAGGATCATCGTGTCGGGCGTGGCTGGATGGGGTGGGGCATGCTCAGAATTCCGCCTGGCCGGGCGCGCGCGGGTAGGGGATGGCGTCGCGGATGTTGGCCAGGCCGCAGACGTAGACCACCAGGCGCTCGAACCCGAGCCCGAAGCCCGCGTGCGGCACGCTGCCGTAGCGGCGGAAGTCGCGGTACCAGTCGTAGTGCTCGGTATCCAGCCCGAACTGGGCCATGCGCGCGTCGAGCACGTCCAGGCGTTCCTCGCGCTGCGCGCCGCCGATGATCTCGCCAATGCCGGGCGCCAGCACGTCCATCGCC
>JAUIJO010000036.1 GCA_030431185.1 Gammaproteobacteria bacterium
CGGCAAGGTCAAGGGCGACGACCAGGTGATGATGACCGAGAACGCCTGGCGCAAGGGCGGGGCCGGCACCGACGGCAGCTATTCCGGCTTCGAGGTCAACAAGACCGCGCCGCTGCTGGAAATGGAGAAGGGCATGGTGGTGCAGTCCGGCAACGACGCCGCGATCGCGCTGGCCGAGCACGTCGCCGGCACCGAGGAGGCCTTCGCCACCTTGATGAACACCTACGCCCAGCGCATCGGCATGAAGAACAGCCACTTCGTCAACGCCACCGGACTGCCCGGCGAAGGCCACCTGACCAGCGCCCACGACCTGGCCCTGCTCGGGCGCGCGCTGATCCACGACTTCCCCACCGCCTACTCCTACAACAGCATCAAGGAGTTCACGGTCGGACCGATCACCCAGCCCAACCGCAACCTCCTGCTGTGGCGCGACAACAGCGTCGACGGCATCAAGACCGGGCACACCTCCGCGGCCGGTTACTGCCTGATGGCTTCGGCCAAGCGCGGCGACCAGCGCCTGATCTCGGTCGTCATGGGGTCGACTTCCGAGGCCAAGCGCGCCAGCGACAGCCAGGCCCTGCTCAACTGGGGTTTCCGCTTCTACGAGACCCATAAACTCTACGAACCCGGCCAGGTCGTGGCCCGCCAGAAGACCTGGAAGGGCAAGGCCGAGGAAGTCCAGCTGGGCGTCGCCGAGCCGCTGCTGGTCACTGTCCCGCGCGGCCGCTACGAGCAGCTCAAGCCGATGATGGACGTGCCCAGGACCCTGGTCGCCCCGATCGGGAAGGGCCAGGCCATCGGCACCGTGAAGGTCATGCTCGACGACGAGGTCATCGCCCAGCGCCCGCTGGTGGCGATCGAGGCGGTGGAGCAGGCCGGCTTCTTCAAGCGCCTCTGGGACGAGTTCTGGATGTGGTGGGGCGAGTAGACGCGTTGGCGAGCCACTGGCTCGCGCGTCTGCGAGCGCCTGGTCGCAACGCGATCAGGCCTGTCCGGATGGGCGGCCCACTCCGCTTCGAGTCCCGGTCCTGACGCATGGACTACGAGCTCGTCATCAAGTTCTGGCGCAAGTCGTTGCGGGACGAAGCCCTGCTCGCCACGATCGAGGAGGAGTTGAAGCAGGTACTGGGGCAAAGTGCCGAGGTGGATGGGCATGACGTGAGTCCCAGGGAGATCAACCTGTTCGTGTTGACGCCGGACCCGCGACCGACCTTCCGTCGCTGCAAGGACGTTCTCGAGAAGCTCGACGCCCTGCAGGGGGTGTCCGCGGGTTTCCGCCTGGTCGGGGGCGCGCGCTTCACCGCCGTCTGGCCCTTGCGCACCACCCGCAAGTTCACCTTGCCCTGAGGCGATCGGGGTCGGGGGCCCGCACCCCGCGTCCATTCCGGCGGGGCACTCCCTGGCCGCGGGAGGCCGTCGCTCGAGCCGTTCAGCGAGACGCGCCGCCGCGACTTGGGTTCGCGTCCCGGCGGACCCATAATCCGTCCATGGACATCACATCCGAGAATCCCGAGCACGGCTTCCAGTTCCCGGGCCATTTCGAGCTCAGCGCGATGGGCCCGGCGAACGCCGGGCTCGAGCAGGCGCTGCCGCAACGCCTGGTCGATGCGGGCATCGAGGTCGAGAGCGAGTCGATCGAGTGGAAGCACTCCTCCAACGGCAAGTACGTCTCGGTGCGCATCCGCTTCCGGGCCGATGACCGCGCGCAGTACGACCTTGCCCACCAGGTGCTGCGCGACCATCCCGAGGTGAAGTGGACGCTGTGACCTGCCGCACGGCATTGCCGGTCGACGACGCACCGTCGCCGGCGGCCCGCCTTCGCGACCTGGGGCGGCAACCCTACACGCCGGTCTGGCGCGCGATGCAGGCCTTCACCGACGCGCGCACCGCCGACACGCCCGACGAGCTCTGGCTGGTCGAGCACGAGCCCGTGTTCACCCTCGGCCAGGCCGGCAAGCCCGAGCACGTGCTGGCACCCGGGGACATCCCGGTGTTGCACGTCGACCGCGGCGGCCAGGTCACCTACCACGGGCCGGGGCAGATCGTGCTCTACCCGCTGCTCGACCTGCGGCGCCTGAAGATCGGCGTCAAGGACTACGTCTGCCGGGTCGAGCAGGCCATGATCGACACCCTCGCCGACTGGAACATCGAGGCGGTCCGTCGCGAAGGCGCGCCGGGCGTTTACGTGGGCGACGCCAAGATCGGCGCGCTCGGCATCCGGGTCAGGCATGGCTGCACCTTCCATGGCCTGGCCTTCAACATCGCCATGGACCTGGAGCCGTTCCAGCGCATCAATCCCTGTGGTTTCGAGGGGTTGCAGGTGACCTCGGTGGTAGACTTGGGCGGTCCCTCCGGCCCCGGCGCGATCAAGCCCGTGCTGGTCGAGCACCTGGCCCGCCTGTTCGGCCTGGAGGTCGAAACCGCCCCTGCGCCGCCGCTGCCGGCGGCCTGAACCCACGCATCGCGAAGCCCATCATGTCCGATACCAAGACCATCCCGCTCGCGGTCGTGAGTGGCGACAGCACTGCCCCGGCCCCGTTGCAGGCCGGCGTCAAGCAGGTCGCCGGCGACAAGATCGCGCGTTCGCCGGTGCAGTTCGCCGACGTCCCGGTGCTGCGCAAGCCCTCCTGGATCCGCGTGCGCATTCCTTCCGGCAATGCGGTGCAGAAGCTCAAGGAGAAGCTGCGCGAGAACCGCCTGGTGACGGTCTGCGAGGAGGCCAGCTGCCCGAACATCCATGAATGCTTCGGCCATGGCACGGCGACCTTCATGATCCTGGGCGAAGTGTGCACCCGGCGCTGCTCGTTCTGCGACGTCGCCCATGGCCGCCCCAAGCCGCCCGATCCGGGCGAGCCCGCGCACCTGGCCGGGACCGTCGCCGACATGGGCCTGCGCTACGTGGTGGTGACCAGTGTCGATCGCGACGACCTGCGCGACGGCGGTGCCCAGCATTTCGTCGATTGCATCGCCGCGATCCGCGACAAGTCGCCCCGGACGAAGATCGAGGTCCTGACCCCGGATTTCCGCGGCCGGGGCCGGATGGAGCGCGCGCTGGACATCCTGGCGACCAATCCGCCGGACGTGTTCAACCACAATGTCGAGACGGTGCCCGAGCTGTATCGCAACGTACGTCCCGGCGCCGACTACCAGTGGTCGATGACCCTGCTGCAGAAGTTCAAGGCCCAGCACCCGGACGTGGTCACCAAGTCCGGCATCATGCTCGGCCTCGGCGAGACCCTGGAGCAGGTGCAGGGCACCTTGCGCGACCTGCGCGCACACGATGTCGACATGGTCACGATCGGCCAGTACCTCCAGCCCAGCGCGCACCACCATCCAGTGATGCGTTACTGGACGCCGGAGGAGTTCAAGGCGCTGGAAGAGTATGGCCTGTCGCTGGGCTTCAGCCATGTCGCCTCGGGTCCGCTGGTGCGCTCGTCCTACCATGCCGACCGCTCGGCGATGGAAGCCGGCGTCGCCGCCTGAACAGGCCCCGCGCCTGCCGTCCCGCACGCCACGGAGCCGCGCCTGCGGAGCCTTCACCCCGCGCTTCGGCCGTGGCCGGGATGATGGTCGATGCCACGTCGATGGCCCCGTCGCGGCCGCGCCTGCGTTGGAATCCGGGTGGCGCCGCCGCGCGGCAAGCTGAACCGCATGTCGGCGTCAGGCGCCGCCCCGCCGGGCACCGCGTGACAGGGCCTGCAACTTTAGGCACTGTGAAACGGTCATAGTCTGTACGAGTCTGGCTGTATCGAGCGCGCGGATGGTCCGCGCGGCATCGATGTCCCCCGCACCAAAGATCAGGCCTGCGACGGCCGCGAAGTGTCCGCGATGAACCCCAAGAACCCCCTGTTGCTCGCTTTGCTCCTCGCCGCTCCGCTGGCGCAGTCCGCGCTCGCCGACGACGGCGCCACCCCGGCCACGGCCGCCGTGGCCCCCGGGGCCGCACTCCCCACGTCGGCGACGCAGGACCAGGTCACCGCCGCGCGGCACGTGTACACGCTGCTGTCCGACAGTCGCTATGCGTACCGGCCCAAGCCGCTGGACGATGCGCTCTCGGCGGACATGTACGACCGTTACCTGGAATCGCTGGACGGCGGCAAGCAGTTCTTCACCGCCTCCGACATCGCCCGCTTCGACGCCTGGAAGCTGCGCCTCGACGACGCCCTCAAGAGCGGCGACCTCGACCCGGCGTACGCCATGTTCAGCACCTACCGCAAGCGCGTCGACGAGCGCGTCGACTTCGCCCGCGCGCTGCTGACCAAGGACGTCTTCCAGTTCACCGGCGACGACCGCTACGAGTACGACCGCGAAGACGCGGCCTGGGCCGCCGACACGGCCCAGCTCGATACCCTGTGGACGCAGTCGGTGCGCAACGACTGGCTGCGCCTGAAAATGGCCGGCAAGAAGCCCGACGAGATCCGCAAGACGCTCGACAAGCGCTACGAGAACCTGGCCAAGGGCATCGCCGAGCTGAAGGGCGAGGACGTGTTCCAGACCTTCCTCAACAGCTACGCCAACGCGATCGATCCGCACACCGATTACCTGACCCCGCGTTCGGCCGACAACTTCAACCTGTCGATGTCGCTGTCGCTCGAAGGCATCGGCGCGGTGCTGCAGAAACAGGACGACGTGGTCGCGATCCGCGAGATCGTCGCCGGCGGCCCCGCCGGCAAGTCCGGCAAGCTCAACCCGGGCGACCGCATCGTCGGCGTCGGCCAGGGCGAGAGCGGGCCGATGGACGACGTGGTGGGCTGGCGCATCGACGACGTCGTCGCCAAGATCCGCGGCAAGAAGGGCAGCAAGGTGCGCCTGGACGTGATCCCGGTCGAAATGGGCCTGGATTCCCCGCCCAGCCGCATCGTGCTGGTGCGCGACAAGGTGCGCCTGGAGGACCAGGCCGCCAAGTCCAAGGTCATCACCATCCCGGGCACCGACGGCGCGCCGGCGCAGCGCATGGGCGTGATCGAGCTGCCGGGCTTCTACCAGGACTTCGAGGGACGCCGCCGCAACGCCAATGACTATGCCTCGGCCACCCGCGACGTCGCCCGGCTGCTCAAGGAACTGCAGGGCAAGGATGTCGATGGCGTGGTGCTCGACCTGCGCAACAACGGCGGCGGTTCGCTCAACGAGGCGATCGAGCTGACCGGCCTGTTCATCGACCGTGGCCCGGTCGTGCAGGTGCGCGAGTCCGGCGGCCGCGTCGTCGTCAACGGCGACGAGGACAGCGGCATCGCCTGGGAAGGCCCGCTGGCGGTGTTGATCAACCGCGGCTCGGCCTCGGCCTCGGAGATCTTCGCCGGCGCCATCCAGGACTACGGGCGTGGCCTCGTCATCGGCGAGACCAGCTTCGGCAAGGGCACCGTGCAGAACCTCATCGACCTGGACCGCTGGCCGGCCAACGAGACGCCGCGCTTCGGCCAGGTCAAGCTGACCATCGCCCAGTTCTTCCGCGTCAGCGGCGGGTCCACCCAGAACAAGGGCGTGGTGCCCGACATCGCCTTCCCGGCTTCGGTGGACGCCACCGAGTTCGGCGAGAGCACCTACGACAACGCATTGCCCTGGACCAAGATCTCGGCCGTGCCGCACGTGCGCTACGGCAATTTCGCCCCGCTGCTGCCCAAGCTCGAAGCCCTGCACGACACCCGCGTCGCGAAGGACAAGGAGTTCCAGTGGTGGTCGGACGACGTGGCCCAGTATCGCGCCGAAAGCGAGAAGACCTCGATCACCCTCAACGAAGCCGAGCGTCGCGCCGAGCGCGACCGCGAGCAGGCCAAGCGCAAGACGCGCCAGGAAGAGCGCAAGGCCCTCGGCCTCGCGCTGGATCCGCTGGCGGACGTGACCGACGACGGCCTGTCGGCCAACGAGCGCGACATCGTCAAGGATGCCGAACGCGAAAAGCTCGCCGAGGACCGTCCCGACCCGTTGCTGCGCGAATCGGCCGCGATCCTGGCCGACGCGATCCGCCTGCTGGACGCGGACAAGCAGCTCTCGGCCCAGGTCCTGCCCACCGCCAACAAGCCGGGCCACTGGGCGGACTGAGCCTCCACGCGATTCCAGTCCGGTTGGAAAGTGGAAAGGGGACGGCATGCCGTCCCCTTTCTCGTGGCGCTCCGACACACGATCTGCAATTCACCAATCACCAATCACCAATCACCAATCACCAATCGCACATCCAGGTGCCAATGAATTGACCAGCTGGCCGTAGGCGCACCAAGCGCAGCGCATTGCGCGGGACGAGACCGCGCCCTTCGAGGAGGACGCGCAGTACGTCTCAATCGGCCGGATCGGGGGGCAGGACGATCGCCGGGCATCCGCCGGTATCGGCGACGTCCTGCAACCAGTCGCCGAAGGGCGTGGCCAGCCAGTCGAAACGCATTCCCGACGTCATGTGGGTCTCGAGGGGAAGCGTCACCTGCTGCGCATGGGCGGCGGCATCCGCGATGCGTTGCGTGCTGTCGGCGGGCACGAGCCGGTCCCGGCCGCCCTGCACCAGCAGCATGCACGTCGACGTCGTGGCCGCAGCCTGGCTGACGTCGACGGACGCGAGGTCGACATCCAGTTTGCGGCCGGCTTCGGCAATCGCGTCCGGAAGGTCGTCCATGCCATGGCGGCGGCGGAGGAACCAGGGCAAGGCATCGCCAGCGAGCATTTCCCCCGCGAAGCGCTCTATCGCGGTGGCGGCGTTGTCGAACGGCGCGATCGCGATGAGCGCCGCGGGCTGCCCGGTGCCTGCTTCACCCGCCTGGGCAGCCATGAAGATCGCGGTGGCAGCGCCGTAGGACAATCCGAAGAGGTAGACGGGGCCCTCGACGAGGCCCTTGTCCCGCCAGCTGGGCAACAGCTGCAGGATGTCGCGTGCTTCGCGCGGCCCGAAGCCGGGGGGCGCTTCGTCCGAACGCCCATGGTGGCGCAGGTCCGGCAGGATGCCGCGATATCCCTGGCGGGCGAGGGCGGTTGCCCAGGGAAGCATCATCCGCCCGTCGCTGCCCCACCCGTGCAAATAAACGATCGTGCCCCGCGTGGAGGGCGGCGGCCCATCCGGTACCGTGGACAGGTTCCAGCGAAGCGAATAGCCCTCGGCGTCCCTCCGGTAGCGGGCATCGACGTCGAACGCACCCGCCGGCACGGTGAGGTAGTGGATGCGCACGCCTTCCGCCGTCCATGCCTCACCTTCGTCGATGCCCATGGATGCCAGGGTGGTATGTCCCGACGCAGGTATCGACAGCGAGACCAGCGGCGAGGGCGTGGCGATCCTGTCGGCCAGGGACATGCATCCACTTGTCGACAGGGCCAGTGCGCAGGCAGCGCCGGAGGCAACTCCCCTCCAGCACGGGGCGCGAAAACCGGGCCTCACGCCGAGCGCAAGGCCTCGGTGACCGGCAGGCGTGCGGCACGCAGCGAGGGGAACAGGCCGCCGACCAGGCCGATGCCGAGCGCCCATTTCAGTCCGTTCCAGAGCAGCTCGGGCGAGACATTGAACTTGAACATCACCTGGCTGAAATTGCCGCTCAGCGTCGACACGCTGTAGTTGTTGAACACCAGCCAGGCGACCAGGCCGCCGAGCAGGCCGCCCAGCAGCGCGAGCAGCATGGTCTCCAGCATCACCGCGACGACCACGGGCACGCCGCGGAAGCCGATCGCTCGCATGGTCGCGATCTCGCGCGCCCGCCCGGCGACCGCGGCATACATCGTGTTCAGCGCACCGAACACGGCGCCGATGGCCATGATCGTGCCGATGACCTTGCCGAGGATGTCGATCAGCTTGGTCAGGCCCTCGGACTGCTTGCTGTAGTAGTCCTGGGTGCTGAGCACGTCCAGCTTCAGGCGCGGGTCGGCGGCCAGCGCCGCCTTGAAGGCCGTCAGCGCCTTGGCGTCCTGCAGGCGCACCGTCACCGACTGGTAGGAGGTGCGCTGGTAGGTCGAGGACAGGGTCTGGGCGTCGGCCCACAGCTCCGAATCGTGCGAATCGCCCGAGGCGAAGCGGCCGACCACGGTCCAGTCCTGGTTGGCCAGCTCGATGGTCTTGCCGACCTCCAGGCCGACGTACTGCGACGCCGCGCCCTGGCCCACCACCAGTTCGCGCTTGCCCGGCTCGAAGCGCCGGCCTTCGACGATCTTCAATTGCGGTCGGATCGCCCAGCCGGCGTCGCCGACGCCGCGCAACTGCGCGTTGGCATCGGTGCCATCGGCCCGGGTCACCATGTTGACCACCTGCGAGAGCTCCGGCGAAACCAGCGGACGGCCGTCCTTGTCCAGGGCGATCCCGGCCAGGCTGGAGATCAGCGGCACCTGTTCGCGGGCGATGGTCGAGTTGGTCTCGGCCTGCGAACCGCCGCGCAGGATGATCGCGGTGTCCTCGCGGCCGGTCTGGTTGAGGGTTTTCTGGAAGCCCGCGCCCATCGCCAGCATCGCCACCAGCACGCCGACCACGCCGGCGATGCCGACCACGATCACCGAGGAGGCGCCCCAGCGATCCGGGAGGCTCGCGATGCCGATGCGCGTGGCCGCCAGGGCCAGGCGGCCGGTGCGGGTGAAGGCCAGCCACAAGCCGGTCAGTACCGCCAGTGCGAGCACGCCCTGCCAGGGCAACATCGTCCAGGCCACCAGGCCGACCAGCAGCGCGATGATCACGCCGAGGTTTCCCAGCCATTTCTTCAAGCGGTTCATGCGTGGATCCTCCAGGCGGGGCATGTTGCGCGAGCGGCCACGTGGGCGTCGCGACGTGTTGCGTCGAGCGGATGCGCGGCCATGTTCAGCGCCCCGCCAGTGCGTCGACGATGTTCAGGCGCATCGCACGCAGGGCCGGCAGCAGGCCGACGAGGACGCCGAAGCCGGCCATCAGGCCCAGCCCCACGGCCCAGGTCGCGGCCGGCACGGTCTGCAGCAGGATCATGCCGCCACTCATCGCGCTGAGCGCCGGGATCATCGCCGCCGCGATCAAAAGGCCCAGGGTGCCGCCCAGCACCAGCAGCAGGATCGACTCGGCCAGCACCAGCAGCAGCACGCTGCGGTCGGTGAAGCCGATGGTCTTGAGCACGGCCAGTTCGGGGATGCGTTCCCGCACGGCCTGCGCCATCGTGTTGCCCGTGAGCAGGAGAAGGGTGAAGAACACCGCGCCCATGATCGCGCTGACGATCAGGCCGATGTCGGCGAACTGCTTCACGAAGGCCTGGTTGAAGGCCTGCTCGGTCTGGGTCTTGGTCTCGTGGTCGGAATTCTCGCTGAGCTTGTCGATCGCCTGGGCCACCTGGTCGGCCTTGGTGGGGTCGTCCAGCTGGACCATCCACCAGCCGGCCCGGTCCTTGACGTAGTCATTGGCCTCGTTGAAATAGTCCCAGCGGAAGTACAGGGCGCTTTCCTCGCCCTTGCGCTTGGAGTCCTTGAGCCGGTAGGTGCCGACCAGCTTGAAGTCCCAGTTGTTGCTGCCCTGCGTCGGGAAGATCGTCGCCTGCAGCGGGATCGTGTCGCCGATCTTCCAGCCGTACTTCTCCGCCAGCGCCGCGCCGACCACCGCGCCATTGCGCGTGGTCTCGAAGGCCTTGAGCTGCGCCGGGCTGATCTCGTACTCGGGATAGATGTCGAAGAAACCCGGGCCGACCGACATGTTGGGGAAGAAGTTGCGCTGGTCCTGGTAGATCCCGCCGAACCAGGCCGAGTGCACGACCTTCTTGACGCCGGGAACGGCCTGGATCTGCGGCTCCAGGCGCATCGGCAGCATCTGCGTGATCGACAGGCGCGAGGCCACCACGAGGCGGTCGTAGCCGGCGACGTTGCTGCCCGCGTTGAAGGCGGCCCGGACCGAGTCGAGCATGCCGAACAGCATGAACGCCACGATCACCGACAGCAGCGTGAGCACGGTGCGGGTCTTGCTGCGGAACAGCGCGGCCCAGATCAGGTGCAGGTATTTCATGTTCCGGTTCCTTTTCCGGTCGTCGCCATGCGCACGGGGGCGCGGCGTCAACGCATCGGGGGGTGGTGCGGAGCCGCGCCGTCAGGCGACGTTGCGGACCTGTTCGACCAGGGTGCCCTTGTCCAGGTGGAGGCTGTGGGTCGCGTGCTCGGCGGCCTTGGGATCGTGGGTCACCATGACGATGGTCTTGCCGTGGTCGCGGTTGAGCGACTGCAGCAGGGCCAGGATCTCCTCGGCGGACTGGCGGTCGAGGTCGCCGGTGGGCTCGTCGCAGATCAGCAGCTTGGGGTCGGACACGATCGCCCGCGCGATCGCCACGCGCTGCTGCTGGCCGCCCGACAGTTCGTTGGGCTTGTGCTTGCCGCGCTCGGGCAGCCCCACCAGTTGCAGGGCGATTTCCGCGCGGCGGCGGCGATCGGCGGCGCCAAGCGAGGTCAGCAGCAACGGGAGCTCGACGTTCTTCTGCGCGGTCAGGGTCGGCATCAGGTTGTAGAACTGGAACACGAAGCCCACGTTCTGGCTGCGCCAGTGCGAGAGCTGGCCGGCGCTCATGCGGTCGATGCGCTGGCCCTCGATCTCGATCTCGCCGCCGCTGGGCGTGTCGAGCCCGCCGATCAGGTTGAGCAGGGTGGTCTTGCCCGAGCCGGAGGGGCCCATCAGCGACACGAAGTCGCCGGTCGGGATCTCCAGGTCGATGCCGTGCAGGACCTCGATCTTCTCCGGGCCGCGCTGGTAGGTCTTGGTGAGATCGCGGATGGATACCAGTGACGTCATGGCGCTTGCCTCGTTGCCTCGATGCACCGGGTCGACGTCCCCGCTGCGTGGTCGGTTCGAACCGGGCACGTCGTCCCGGCCTGCTGCCGCGCCGCGCGATGTCCCCCGCGGCGCCTGTACTGCATGGACGAACGGAGGGTCAGGAATTCGACCCGTCGTCCCCACTGGCTTCGACGCTGTCGCCATCGGCGAGCGTCGCCGGCGGCGCCAGCACCACCACGTCGCCGCCCGACAGGCCGTCGGTGATCTCCAGGTCCTCGCCCAGCGTGCGGCCGACGCGCACCTTGCGCGCGGCCACCTTGCCGTCGACGACGACGAAGGCGACCTGGGCGTCATCGCGGTCGACGACCGCGCTGCCCGGCACCAGCACGCCCGGCGGGGGTGCGTCGGCGTCTTCCGGCGCCGCCTTCTCCAGGAAGCTCACCCGCACGCCCATGTCCGGCACGATGCGCGGGTCCTTCTCCTTGAACGCGATCCGGACCTTGACGGTGGCCTTGCCGCGGTCGGCCGCCGGGATGATGGCGATGACCTCGGCCGGGATCTTCCAGTCGGGGTAGGCGTTGAGCGTGGCCTCGACCGGCATCTTCGGCTTCACCCGGCCGATGAAGGCCTCGCCGACGTCGACTTCGACCTCGAGCGAGTCCATGTCCACGATGGTGCCGATGCCGGTGCGGGTGAAGCCGCCGCCCGCCGACAACGGCGAGATGATCTCGCCCGGTTGCGCCGCCTTGGCGATCACCACGCCCGCGAACGGTGCTCGCACGATCGTGTTGTCCACGCCGATCTCGGCGATGTCGAGCTGGTCCGCGGCGACGGCGGCGGTGCGTTGCGCGGTCACCAGCTGCGCACGCAGGGCATCGCGCTGCGCGATCGCCTGGTCGTACTGGGATTTCGACACCAGCTGCTGCGTGGCCAGGGTCGAGAGCCGAGTGGCGTTGGACTCGGCTTCCTTGAGCTGCGCCTGGATGCTGCTGGCCTGGCTGTGCGCCGCGGCGAGCTGCGCCTGCGCGAGCGATTGCTGGGCATTGGCGTCCACCGGATCGAGCGTCGCCATGACGTCGCCGGCTTCGACCGCCTGGCCTTCCTCGATCAGGACTTCGCGCACGCGCCCGGTGATCTTCGCCGAGACCGTCGCGATGCGCCGGGCGACGACGTAGCCGGTCGCATCCAGCACCGAGGCGCTGCCGCCGCCCGCGCCGCCGATCGCCACCGCGGTAGCGGTCCGCACTTCGGTCGCGCTACCGCGTCCGAACAGCGCCCAGCCCGCGACGGCCAGTACGAGCACCGCGGCAACGGCGGCCAGGGTGATCCACAGGCCCCGGCGCGACGGCGGCGGCGAGGCATTGCGGTCGATACGGAGTTCTTTCAGCAGGTCGGCGGAACTGTTCATCAAGTGTCCAGACGGGAGGGATGGGCGGATGTGACCCGCGAGCGATCGGCGGCGTCACCGGTCCGTCGTACCGGGGCGAAGCATGGGCCGGCGGAAGCGGGGCGCCAAGTGACAGCTGTCATGCGCATGCCGTGTCGAACTCCAGGGTAGCGCGCTGGGCGGGCGTCACCGGCCCGGGCCCCATTCCCGCCCCGGGGTTTCGTTGCGGAAGGCCTCTATGCTGCCACGGTCCTGCAGGGTCACGAAGATCGTGCGCCCATCCGGGCCGCCGAAGGCCACGTTGGTGGGTTTGCGCCCCTTCAACGGGACCTCGCGCAGCAGGCGGCCCGCCGGCGAGACCATCGCCACCGTGCCGGCGTCGTAGCGGGCGATGTAGAGGTTGCCGTCGACGTCGCAGCGCATGCCGTCCAGGCCATGGTCGGGGAAATCGATCAGCAGGCGCTTGTTGGCCACGCTGCCATCGGCCTGGATGTCGTAGACCCAGACTTTGCGCTGCACGCTCTCGTTGACGTACAGGTGGCGCCCGTCGGGGCTGACCTCGATGCCGTTGGTGGTGCCCATGCCGCGTTCGAGCAGGCGCTCGCTGCCATCCGGCATCACCTGCCAGAGCTGGCCACTGCCATTGGCCCAGTCGGGATCGCTGGCGTAGAACATGCCGCCGGGGGCGCGGGCGATGTCGTTGGGCTGGTGCGCGCCCGGCATCGACGCGAAGGGCTGCACGCGCGGGCCATCGGGGACCACGCGCAGCACCTGGTGGCCGGCGTAGTCGGCGACGTACATGACGCCGGCGTCGTCGAAGCGGATGCCATTGCCGATGCTGCCCTCGGGCAGGTCGACGTACAGCGAAGCCTGGCCACGTCCGTCGTCGTCCACCACCACCCGGCCGATGGTCCCGTCCCGCGCGAAGCCGACCGCGTAGAGCGTGCCGTCCGGCCCGACCGCGGGACCCTCGATGCCGGCAGTGAACACGCCATCGTCCACCACGTCCCAAGCGACGTAGGGTGGGTGCATCGGCAACGGATCGGCGGCGGGGGCGTGGGCGCAGGCCGAGACGACCAGGCCGCTGGCCAGGGCGAGCGAGGCGGAAAGCATGGGGCGCTCGCGCGGGGCCTTTCGGAAGTCCATGTCGCATCCTGTCGCGATTCGTGCCTCGATTGTGATGCCTCCGGCTGCCGGGGCCAAGTCGCACCGGGCCGCCCGTGCGCGCGGGGACCTGACAGCTGTCACCCGCCTTGCATGGCAGTCGCCACTGCAGCGCCCGGGCGGGCCTGCCTATCGTGGCTGCACCCTCATTGGAAGGCTTCCACATGACTGCTCCCGCTTCCTCCGCCGCGCGACTCTCGGCCGTGGCCAAGTGCTACGGCCCGCTGCGCGCGCTCGACGGCATCGACCTGGACCTGCGTCGCGGTCGCCTGACGGCGCTGCTGGGCCCCAATGGCGCCGGCAAGACCACCGCGATCGACCTGTTGCTCGGCCTGCAGGCGCCGACGGCCGGGGACGTGCGCGTGTTCGGCCAGTCACCGCACTCACTCGCGGTCCGGCAGCGGGTGGGCGTGATGCTGCAGAGCGCCGGGATCCAGGAGGTGCTGCAGGTCGGCGAACTGTTGCAGCTGACCCGCAGCTACTATCCCGACCCGCGCAGCGTCGCCGATTGCGTGGCCATGGCCGGGCTCGACGGCCTGATGCAACGACGCTACGGCGAGCTGTCGGGGGGCCAGCAGCGGCGGGTGCAGTTCGCCCTGGCGATCTGCGGACGCCCGGAGCTGCTGTTCCTGGACGAACCCACCACTGGCCTCGACATCGAGGCGCGGCAATTGATGTGGAAAGCGATCCGCGACCTCGTCGGGACGGGTTGCGCGGTACTGCTGACCACCCATTACCTCGAAGAAGCCGAAGCCCTGGCCGACCACGTCGCAGTGATCGACCGCGGTCGCGTCATCGCCGAAGGCAGCGTGCAGGACATCCGCGCGCGGGTGTCCCAGCGTCGCGTCCGCTGCCTGTCCGCGCTGCCGCTCGAGCGCGTCCGCCAATGGCCCGGCGTCCACCACGCCGAACGCAGCGAGGCCCGCCTGGAACTCGTCTGCGAACACGCCGAGCCGGTGGTGCGGCGGCTGCTCGACGAGGACGCCGCGCTGTCGGAACTGGAGGTGCATCGTGCCGGCCTGGCCGATGCCTTCCTCGCCATCACCGCGGAAGAGTCCCGCGCACTGGAGGAGGCGGCATGATGGCCACGACGTCCCCGGTGACCCATGCCGGATCCGGTTTCAACCTGCGCGCCTGGCGCCTGGAGGCGCGCTGCGAACTCCTGCGCGTCCTGCGTACGCCGTCGTTCGCGATCCCGACCCTGCTGTTCCCGCCGCTGTTCTACCTCCTGTTCGGCGTGGTCCTCGCGTCGAAGGGCGGCAGCCGCCCCGACGTGGCCGCCTATCTGCTGGCCACCTACGGCGTCTTCGGGGTGATGGGCGTGGGCCTGTTCGGGTTCGGCGTCAACGTCGCGCTCGACCGCCAACGCGGCCTGCTGAGGCTCAAGCGTGCCTTGCCGATGCCGCCGGGCGCCTACGTCGGCGCAAAGATGGTATCGGCGCTCGTGTTCGCCACGGTCTGCTCGCTGACGCTGTCGCTGCTCGCCGCCACCGTGGGAGGCGTGCAGCTGCATGCCTGGCAGTGGCTGGCGCTGGCCGGCATCAACGTGCTCGGGGTGTTGCCGTTCTGCGCGATCGGGCTCTGGATCGGCAGCCGGGTGGGTGGCGACGGCGCGCCGGCGGTGGTCAACATCGTCTACCTGCCGATGGCCTTCCTGTCGGGCCTGTGGATGCCGCTGTCGATGTTGCCCGGCGTGATCGCCCGCGCCGCGCCGCTGTGGCCGTCGTATCATCTTTCCCAGATCGCCCTGCGTGTGCTCGGCCAGGGCGAGGGGAAGGCACTGGCGCTGCACCTGGGCGTGCTGCTGGCCGTCACCGCGCTGTTCGCCACGCTCGCCCTGCGCCGGCTGTCGCGAGCGGCCTGAGAAGCGGGTCCGAGTCCCGCGCCGGAGGAAAGAAAGAAGATGGCCGAGCCGCAGGCGAATCGAGTGCACCACGCGTTGCTGCGCGCGCGTCGGGCGCTGCTGACCGACCATTTCGACCTGGGCTGGATGCCGATCTACAGCCTCGGCTACCTGTTGTTCCTGTTCCTGCCGGTGGTGTTCGGGTTCCGCTCGAGCATCTGGGTGCCCGATGGCGGCAGGGGCGGCCTGCTCTGGCCGACCCTGCTGAGCGTCGCGCTGTTCCTGCCGCTTTACTTCGCCACCTACCGGGCCACGGCGGGCGGGCGGATCGCCTGCACCCTGGCGATCGCCCTGCTCGGCTTCGCGTTGATGCCGGCCAACGGCTTCGCCAACACCTACCTGATCTACGCCTGCTCGTTCACCGCGGCGTGGCAGACGGGCATGCCCGCCAAGCTGCTGGCGATCGCCACCCTGCTGGTGGCATACGGTGTCGAACTGCACCTGCTGCACTACCCGATGTTCATCCTGGGCATCACCGCGGTGGTCGGATCGTCGGTGTTCTTCGGCAACCACTTCTATTATCGCGACAAGCAGAAGCAGGCGGCGCTGCGCCTGAGCCACGAGGAGGTCAAGCGGCTCGCCGCCACCGCCGAGCGCGAGCGCATCGGCCGCGACCTGCACGACCTGCTGGGGCATACCCTCTCGCTGATCGCCCTCAAGTCCGACCTCGCCGGGCGCCTGCTCGAACGCGACCCCGCGACCGCGCGGCACGAGATCGGCGAGGTCAGCCGGGTCGCGCGCGAGGCCCTGTCGCAGGTGCGCCGCGCGGTGACCGGCATCCGCTCGGCCGGCGTGGCCGCCGAGCTGGCCTCGGCACGCCTGTTGCTGGAAACCGACGGCATCGCCTTCCGTTACCACGCCGACCTGCCTGCGCTACCCGCCGAGCATGAAGTGGCGCTGGCGATGACGCTTCGCGAGGCGGTGACCAACCTGCAGCGGCATGCGCGCGCCACCGAGGCACGGGTGCTGCTCGAACAGGGAAAGGATGGGATTTGCCTGGCCGTGACCGACAACGGACGCGGTGGCGACATCGTCCCCGGCACCGGCCTGAGTGGCATGCGCGAGCGCGTCGAGGCGCTGGGCGGGCACTTGAACATCGAGTCCCGTCGCGGCCACGGCACCCGTGTCGAGGTCCTGCTGCCATTGCCGCCGGCCGCCAACGGCGATCCGCTGGACACGCCCGCGCGGGATGATGCATGTCCGTCGCCGGGAGCGTGCCCGTGATGCGGGTGCTGCTCGCGGAAGACCAGGCGATGGTGCGGGGCGCGCTGTCGGCGCTGCTGGGCCTGGAGGCCGACATCGAGGTGGTGGACGCGGTCGCCGACGGCGAGTCGGCCTGGCGCGCCTTGCAGCAGCATCGGCCCGACCTGCTGGTCACCGATATCGAGATGCCCGGCCTGACCGGACTGGAGCTCGCCCAGCGGGTGCAGCGGCATGCGCTGGCGACGCGCGTGGTGATCGTCACCACCTTCGCCCGCGCGGGTTACCTGCGGCGCGCGCTGGACGCGGGGGTCACCGGCTACCTGCTCAAGGATGCCCCGGCCGAGCAATTGGCCGAGGCGCTGCGCAAGGTCCATGCGGGCGGTCGCGCCATCGACCCGGAACTGGCGCTGGAGGCCTGGGGCGAGGCGGACCCCCTCAACGACCGCGAGCGCCAGGTGCTGCGGCTCGCCGGCGAGGGCCAGTCGACCGCGGACATCGCGCGCCAGCTGGGCCTGTCCCAGGGGACCGTGCGCAATTACCTGTCCGAGGCCATCGGCAAGCTGGGCGTCGGCAACCGCATCGAGGCCTACCGCCTGGCCCGGCAGAAGGGCCTGCTCTGAACGGGGCCCCGGCTCAGGCCGGGTAGCGCCCCTTGAGCATCGCGAAGGCCGAGCGCAGGCCGAGGGCCTCGCCGCCGGGCGGCCGGCCGGGACGCGCGGTGTCGCTCCAGGCATAGACGTCCAGGTGCGCCCATGGCCGGCCTTCCGGGATGAAGCGCTCCAGGTACAGCGCGGCCGTGACCGAGCCGGCCATCTTCGAGCCGGCATTGGCCATGTCGGCGATGTTGCTGGTCAGGTAGCGCAGGTAGGGGCGCCACAGCG